>NZ_JMFY01000042.1:0-13596 GCF_000765165.1 Clostridium sp. HMP27
AATAAGCAAGTGGCAGGAAGAGAAAATAATCAGCAAGATGAAAACTACTTTACAAGTTTATAAAGAAGAAAAGAAATAAAGGTTTAAGACGTAAGGCTATGAATATGCGTCCTAAATAAAATAATGAACAACATTAAGGTGGAGATTGGATGAAAAAAAGAACTAGAGATTTAAAGAAGCACTATAGAAGTATTGAAAGACAATTAAGAAACTTTAATATAGACCTGTGTGAAAAATCTTGGTATCAAATGTGGCACAACCATTTAGATTGGGAGGGAATCACAACAACAAGCAATAAACATAGAAGAATTCATGTCTTGTACTATCTTAAGTTTTTGGACAAAATCGAGATGCAAGCAAAGGAGAATAAAAGAAACTTTCAAACGTGGATATATTTAAGCGGAGATGACGGCATTTATGACGCAATCTACTTTCACACTAGAAATCCATATAGCGAGTTTCCTATTAGGTTTGAAAACATCGATTGGGATGTTGAAATTCCTCCAATACTTAAGGACTTGATAGATTTATCAAGGTTTAAGATTGGAAAACTTAGTGGTGAAGAAGATGAACATTCTTATATAATTCAGAAAATAGGTTTAGGTTTAATGACATATCATTAGATTATATATTGAAAAGTAGGTGGGGAGAATGGGGAATATTGAATTTGAACGAATATGGCAAGATGATGATTTTTTTGAATTAAGGTGTAAAGCAAATTCGGATAGGATAAGTGTAACCATGAATACATATGTAAATGATGAACTAATAGATGAATTAACGTTTAAAATACAGCAGTTTACTCAGCAGGCAATTAAAGAGTTTGTATGGGAAACAGGTAAAAGAGGTAATGATAGCACTCCTGATTTTATGATGAAGATTTTTTATAAAGATAGAAGCGGACATATAAGAGCAGAAGTATTCTGCGAAATAGATGATGGAGCATCGTTAGAAGAACATAGTTGTTGCTTTTACATTGACGGTATTAAATCATGGCAATTAGAACAATTTGGGGAACAGATTCAGAATTTAAAAATACACAACATTGGGACAAAAGTTAGTATTATATAGAAAAAAACATATGCAATAAAACGTATTATTCTCATATTCTTCGATAATTGCTAAACAGCAACTAATGTAGAATAGTAAACTTAGACGAACTAAAGAAACTGGTTTAAGTTTTCATTAAGATGTAAAATTACTAACTTAACTTGGTATCTAGATAATTTTATTAGTAATTTTGAAAGGAATTTTGCTATGAAAGACAGCTTTGCTATAAATAAGAAGATAAGGCTATCGATATATTCATTACCAAAAATTATTTATGTGAAATACAGCATTTTAGCATGGTTTTTAATTGTTTTAATTAATGGACTTTCCATCTCTTTTATCTATTTATTATGGAATGCAAGAGATATGATTCCCGAAGAATTGCTGAGTTTTCTCATATTTATAGTGTTTATTATATTAACTATCTATGTAGATACGGATCTTCTACATGCAATAATGAAGAGACAGTTTATTGAGATTTCAGATAAATCTATTAGAGTTAAAAAGCTTACGAGCGATAGGTCATTTGATTGGTCTGAAATAAAGTCAATAGAAGAAATGTATAGTATAAAATTTCACCTCTTAATTGGTGTTAAACTCAAGAAGCGAGATAATGATAAGACATCCTTATTAAAAAGAAATATTACTATAAATTTCAACAAATTTGCTAATATCGAGATTAAGGAGTTTTTTGAAGTTCTTTACAGGAAGAAAAACAGTAATTTTAGAATAAGATTTTAAATAGAAGTCTGGCTATGCGTAGTAATTGAGTGTAAGGTAGTAATGAATAATCTTCTTATATTGTGTCACAACAGTATATTATCGCAACTTAATAGGAAGTGAGATATATGATTTATACAAATACTAAAATGACAAAGTTACTTAAAACAATAAATTTTAACGAAGTTTTAAAGAAAGAATTTTGTAGTGTTTCTGGTGTTATTTCACCAGTATTTTTAGAAGTGGAAGACTGTATTTTAATAAATAATAAAAATGAAGATATAAAAAAATTAGATATGAATCTAATAAGCAAGATATACGGGGATAAGACAGGATTTGAAGCAAGTAACAACCATATTCATATATCCCAATATATAAATGGCAGCAATAAAAGCCCA
Source organism: Clostridium sp. HMP27 (assembly GCF_000765165.1). NCBI lineage: Bacteria > Bacillati > Bacillota > Clostridia > Eubacteriales > Clostridiaceae > Clostridium > Clostridium sp. HMP27. Next base: position 2,169 of record NZ_JMFY01000042.1, read on the forward strand.
ATTGAAGGATTAAAGCTTGCTATGTATATTTTGGATATTTGGAATAATAAACTAAAAGCGAAATTTCCAGTATGTAAATTTCATTTAATTCTATCTTATGATGACAAGGAAAGTACCTTGAGGTTTCATAAATATAGAGAAGATGAAGGTTTTTGGTTAACAATTGATGAGTTGGATAACTACAAGGAAGAAGCAATTTTAATAGTTGAAACATAGCGATTTGATACGTCACTTTCATATATTGTTGAACAGTAGAAAAATGTGAAATAAAGATTGTTTATAAAATGGAGGTATTGATTTGAATAATAATAAAGATAATGGTCTTTCCAAATATCTTGTCATTGGGATGATAATTGGTTTATTTGTAGGTGTTGTTTTCTCAATAATTATGAGAAACAACACTTTCTTCGCAATAAGTGGGATAGGTTTTGGTATATCATTTGGTATACTAATTGCAGTTATTATATGGGGGTTGAAGAAGTCGTAGTATTTTTTGCAATTAAGACACATTCTTCTTATAATGTTGATTTATTATAAATTCAATATAGTTAAGCAATTGTAAAATATTACGAATCTATACAATCTAAATTATTCGGAGGAAACTATGAGTTATTTTAACGTAGGATTAATACCATACAATATGACTTGTAAATACAAAGATGAAGATATTTTACCAGCTCATGATTTGGTTATAAGACCATTGCTAAATGTAGCCAGTGAATGCTTTGTTTACGGTATAAAGAAAGATTCAGAGTTTTTTCAAAGACATTCTGATATTTTAATTAAAGATAAGAATAAATATAAGGTTGCCCTTACCAAGGAAGTAATTAAGGGGAATGAAACATTTTGGAATACAGGTTGTTGGATAAGAGGCTCAGTTGTTATTGTTCTCAAAAAAAATTCGATAAATCTTGAAGAGATTCTTCATCACTGCTATAGACCAAGTCAAAGGAGTAGCCCTTATACAGGTAATTCTATTTCAGCAGTTAAGTATTGTGAAAAGTTAGCCAGCGAAGATAAAATCGCAATATGTTTACCTGCCTCAAATGGAGTTGATTGGATACAAATTCATGGTTCGGAAGAATTAATAGATTCTCTTTATGATAAAGCAGAAATTCTATGTAATGAGTTGGACCTATGGGATAAACAAGAATAATAAGAGAAAAATCTAGATGCTAATTTAAAATAATGTTAAGACGCAATCTTCATATATTGTTGAACAACAGTAGATTATTACGAACTTAATCATTAACAGTAACCAACATATGCATATTATAGGAGATTGAATTATGGTAGAAGAAATTAAAGAGTACTTTGAGAATGGAAAGTTTAACTCGCCAGCAACGAAACAAGATATTGTTGAGATTGAAGAAGAATTAGATATTAAGTTTCCATCTGTATTGCGTGAATTATACTTGTCTTTTAATGGATTTAAAGAAGGTAATGGAAATGCAGCATACTTATTGCCTCTTAAAAGTTATAGAGATGGTTCTTCGGTTTTAGAAATGAACAAATTCTTCAAGGAAGAATATAAACAATATTATCCTAGCCTTGATTTTAGCAACTATTTGTTCTTTGGTAGCTCCTGTAGCGATGAAACTTGGGGTATAAATTTAAGTAATGAGTCTGAAATTATTGCTTACGATCACCATATGGAAGATGAATACGAGATAGTGGGCAGTAATATTTTTGAAGTATATATTAAAGACCAAGAGAATTTTCTTGAAGTTACCAAACAAAGTTAGTATAAAAATTGTGAGTCGTATTCTTCTAAAATGATTCGTTAATTGTAAAACTATGATATATGAAGCATTGTTAAATTTTACGAAGTAAGGATTATTTATTAAGCAGACAGATAAATGTTAACTTGTAGAGTTGAATTAAATATATCATATAGTCAAAATAATAAAATGAGGTGAATAAAATGGACAAAGAATGTAATTTTAAACATAAATGTGATGGTGAACTCTTTGAGGCTGTTGAAGGTGGTTATGTATGTAAGGCCGCAATAAACGAACAAGCTCTAAATAAATGTAAATGGTGTGGAAAGTATGGACCTCAAAGTGTGATGTGCCGAATTGAGAATACTGGCCTTTATGAGTGCAGGTATGGGTTTGGGTGTAAAGATTATATAGAAGAAGACCTTGAAGAAATGCTAGAAATACACCATTTCTGCTTTGGGTAATAGAAGCATGGCTTACATACAAAAACCAAAATTAATGTTAATAAATTGAATTTTATTGAGAAGTAAAGGTGATTAGCAGACAAATAGTAATTTGTCTGAGTGAAAATAAAGAGCATAATATATTGTTTAGTTAGTTCGGAACTTTCATATATTGTTGAACAACAGTATAAAAATGTTCAATGAATTCTTTTATTTTGGAGGATTATAAATGGAAAAGTATACTTGCCCTTGTTGTGGTTATAAGACATTAAATGATGAACATAAGTACGATATTTGTCCTATTTGCTACTGGGAAGATGATTACTCACAGTTTGAAGATGTTGACCTTGAAGGTGGTGCGAATAATGGGATTTCCCTACGGCAAGCACAAAAAAATTTTATTGAATTTGGTGCCTGTGAGAAGGGCATGTCAAGGTATGTAAGAAAGGCCGATATATATGATGTAAGAGATAAGAACTGGAAACCTTTATATGAAGGAATATAATATGAATTCTGTCACAATATTCTTATATTGTTGAACAACAGTAACTTAAAACTACATAACTATACATTGTGAATTAAGGATAATTCAAGGGGGGATATGTGGATTGTTTTTATTTAATAAGGAAGATGTATATATCGGATATTCATTAGAAGAACTATCAAAGGTAAGAGAAATTTTAGAAAAAGAAGGCATTAAATATATCTATAAAGTCATAAATCACTCAGATACCTCAAAGAGTATATTGGGGAGTTTTGGAACGAAGATGGACTATGAAAAACAATATATTGTTTCTGTAAAGAAAAATGATTATGAAAAGGCGAAATATCTTACTAATAGTGTTTTGCATCCATAACGATAATGAATATTACTCTTGATATTCAATTTATAATGTGTAGCAGTAGGATTAGAGGTGTTTAAGTGAATAAAAAAGCGAAAAAAATATTATTAAATGCGTATTGGAGTAATGGTGGTTGGAAAAATGGAATAATATCAGAGGATGACCATGCTTATGCAATAAAACAAGGAGCAATGTTTCAACCTAATCAATTTTCTCATGATGAAACTATTGAGAATATCAAGCAACTTTGTACAGACATTAACTTAGTGCAAGTTACATCTGCTTTTCTTTCTAGTTTAAGCACAAGAAATTTAGAATATCGTTCTGCTTTAGGAAGTTACATTTACGGCAATAGTATAGTCAAACATGATTATACAGATAAAACTTATTGTAATATATGTGGATTTAATGAATTAAAATATAATGGCTATGAACGAACTTGGGATATTTACAATTTTGAACGGTTTAAATGGGGTGGGCTTAGACACACACATTCGTCTTATGCTATGTTCGATTTATTTGAATTTAACAAGTTACCAAAGTTGATTCCTACAAAAGAAGACATCGATATATTCAAAAATCTAATAAAATCTGCACAAGATATGCAATGGGGTGGACCGAGAGATTTAGAAAAATCAATTTTATCATTACTACCGTCCAATAAGGCAGAAAGGGAAGTGTTATTAGGTATACTTGGCATTTGCGGTATTCTTGAGACATCTGAGAATAAAGGGTTTTTGTATGATTTTAAACCTATATATCACAGAGACCCTCCGTCAGTTGGAAGAGCTAATGACTGGGAATATCCTGTTAGCTGGTGGAAGGCAAGTGATAGAGTTAACGAAGATGCTTTATATAGAGTCTTTGGCAATTATTTATGTTAAGACACACTCTTCTTATATTGTTGAACAACAGTAACATATTGCGAATTTAATTATTAAACTAAATAATGATAGAAAAATACTTAAAGATATAAGGGAAGGGTAATGATGAGTGACAGGTTTTCAGTTAAAAAGGCAGAATGGTCAATAGATAGAGAAGACTATTATAAGAAAGAATGCTTTAATATGACATTTACTCATAGAGATAAGTTAATAATTGAGAATGAAATAGTATATTTATTTAGTCAAAATGAAAAGATACCCATTTTGAAGCCGATAAATAAAAAGAGTTTTTGGTTTGAAACTTGGACTTATTTAAAATACTATTACAATATTTAACATCACTTTTATTGATAGATTTAGTACGTAATCTTCTGATATAGTCTACTAATCATGAATTTAAGATATTTAAACATTCTTATAATATTATAAATTAGATAGGAGTATAATTCTATGCAATGCTTTTGTAAAGAACAAAGTTATGATTTAGTGGTTGAGGCGGATTTTGGTGCGGATCCAATTTGGTGTGGAAAATGTGGCTGTAATCTTAATTTAGAAGAAATTCCTCTGACGGAGAAATTAAAAAATGAATTGATGAGTTGGGTACAAGCATATTCTAAATCAGTGCTTGATGAATCAGAATATATTTATGAAATAACATATCAGCATAACAAAAGTGGTATAAAATTAGCAGAGAAGGTGCAAAGCGAACTTGGTGATAAATATGCAATCTCGTACAAGGCTTCCTAATGAATTTCTTTAGTTAATTTTATATTCATAAATAAGTTTGTTTTATTTTTCTAGAGTTAAGAATTTTTATAATCCAATTTAATTTGTGAGATTCATAGCAATATAGCTTATTATATTACTATGAATCTTTATTACTTAATCCACAGGAAGTTTATATTTTATTATAACATCAGATTTATTAAACACTTCTATACTGTAAATCCTATCTTTTAGCCATAGCTTTATATTGGCTGGATCATTTAATAATAATATTTCATCAATGCCAGTGAGATGAGATTTTAAATTTTTACCAATATTTTTATTTTGTGATTTTTTTTCAAGCTGCTCTAACTGGTGTTTAATTTCTGATTCTTCAAGAGATACTCTTTTTTTAGCTGCTTGAAGTTCTTCAAGGTCTATAATTCCAGCTTCAAAAGCTTCTAGCTGTTTTTCAAACTTGTGTTTTATATTTTTCATGCTTGTTTCCAGAAGGTCCTTTTCGGCATCCGAGGTTTTTGATTCTACAAGTACAACATTGTTAGTATCAACTTTTCCTGTATTCAATATTTCTCTTATATTATTAAAGACCAAACTTTCTATAGCATCCTTATGAACAAAGTTATAAAAACATAATTTATGACTAAGATAATTTCCACATACATACCTAATATAAACTTTTCCAGATACATGCTTCTTTTTCTCACCTATCATATTATGACCGCAGTGTCCACATTTAAGCATTGAAGATAAGAGATATATACTCTTTACTCCCTTACCCCTAATAGTATGCTTGGACTTAATCACATTTTGAGTTTTGTAAAACAATTCAGGTGAAATAATTGGGTCATGAGAATTTTCTACAATTACCCATTCTGTGGAATCCTTTTTTAAATTTGTAGAACGTTTAGTTTTATTCCAAGTAAATTGACCTATATATGCAGGGTTTTTTATTATTCGTTTTATTGATGATGAATCCCAAGCCTTATTTTCTCTAGTAAAGATACCCGCAGTATTAAGATGAGATTTAATTGTTGCAAAGCTATCACCATTAGAGTACATTTCAAAAATAATCTTTACAACCTTGGATTCTTCTTCATCAATAGTAAGCTTTTTTGTGGTTTCATCTAAGGTATACCCATAGGGAGTTCTACCAAGATATAAGCCTTTTCCAGCCTTTTGTTTCATTCCTTTCATTACTTCTTGAGCCAGGTTTAATGAATGGAACTCTGCAATTACTTCCATCATTCCTTCTAATAGCTTACCCGTTGGCGAGTCATCAAAAATCTCAGTAATACTTATAACCTCAACATGACACTCCTTTTGTAAAAGTGATTTATATATAACTGAATCCGATCTGTTTCTTGCGAATCTGTCTGTCTTATGTATTAATATCTTAGAAAAGATTTTATCTTTTTTCTTTGCATCACTAATCATCTGTTGAAACTGAGGTCTATCAGCTGTCCTTGCTGACTTTCCTTCATCAACATATTCTTTTATTATTTCTATGCCATTTTTTAAAGCAAATTGCTTAATAGCTTTTATTTGAGCTGGAATAGAATTATCACGGGATGCTTGTTCCTCAGTACTTACACGAGCGTATAAAACTGCCTTGTTATTTTCAAATTTTAAATTTGCCACAACTGTCACTCCATACAATTATTATGCTTAAGATATAAAACATCTTAGGTGTATTACACATAGATAAGGTTTCTATGTGATTAATGCTAGTATTTTTAGAGTTTAAGTTATAGCCAAGAATTTTTGCCAATAATTTGTCCAAGTTAATTATAGCATTTTAATCTTTAGATGTTACTTGAAATTTGTGGATAAGTAAGCGCTAAAACACATACATCAATATATTTGTACTATGAAAAATATAAGTTTATACATGATGACAATAATATATTATAAGTTATAAAAAATTCCCCAAGTCATATATATGAACATGGGGGTGGGGTAATCATGGCTAAAGAAGAGTTAAGAGTGATAAAGGTAGTTTTTGTAACTAAGAATGGTGAGGAAGTAGAGAAAAATCAACTCACAGATGAACAGTATAAGGTTTTTTGTGATAAATTTGAGAAGGATAGAATAAAAAATGGAGTTATTTGGCCGGATATAGATGAAAAATACAATAAAAAGAATGAAGATATTTAAAAATCTTCATCCAAAACCTTTGCAATTTTAATCAATCTCATGATTGATTTTGATGATAAATTTTTTAGTTCTTTACACATTTGTTGTAAGTTGCTATCAGAAGCTAATTTGTCTATAAAGTCAGCTAATTCATCATCTCTTATTAAGTTGTGTATTTTTTTTATGACATCATCTGTATGTATGGGATTTTTATTATCAATCAAACCTATTAAATAATCTACTGAAACTTTAAAAAAAGAAGCCAATATTACTATAGTTTTTAAGTCAGGTTCTCTTCTACCTAATTCCCAGGATGAAATAGTTGTCCTGGGTATATTTAATTCTTCACTTAACTGGCTTTGAGTTAAGTCTTTTTCTAATCGCAGTGATTTAAATCTTTCTGCAAAATTGCTCATTAATACACCTCTTTAAATAAAACTTTCATATAAAAGTAAATTTTTCCTTTAATTAAATATTGTATTAAAAAACACAGTTTTATGCAATGGTTTTGAGAAATTTATTAACATAAATTTCTATTGATTTGCAATATGCATCAATAATATAATATTTATGACGCGTAATGCATCAAAGATGTTTAAGTTAAGCCGCGCTTATAGACAGTTTTGAAATTATCTAATAATTTGTCCAATTAATATTTTAGAATTTTATTTAATTTTACCTAAGTAAAATATGGCTAGCAGATATGAGGGAGTAGAGTAATGAATAATAAATTTTTAGCCTTTGATAAGACTATTCATCAAACTATGGCTGATTTTAATATGCTTTCAGAGTGTGAAAGGGGGCAGAAGAAAGCACTATTAAATCTTCTAAGAAAAAATTGGATTACTGAAGGTTACGAATCGCCAGTGGAAGAGCAAAAGTTTAGAATTAGAGCCCATAATGTGCTAGCAACTTATTTTTATTCACCATTAGATATAGGTGCAGATGTATTCACAGTAAATAGGACTTTAAGCGAAAAAGTTGATAAAAAGATATTCTTATTTTCAAAAATTGATAAGGTGTATGAGAGATTTGATGGAGGGATTGAGGTTGTTGATTATAAAAGTGGATACTTAGTAAAACATATGTCTAATTTCCCAATGGATCTAAAATCAGCTATAACCTTAAAGTTAATATATTTAAAACTTGGTGTATACCCGGACTTTATTAGTTATTATTATCTAACTTATAATAGGAAGTTTACTCGTAAGATTTCAAATGAAGATATTATCGATGCCTCTATTTTAATAGATAAAGTTTTATTAAAGAAGAAAAATTTATAAAAATAGAAAAGGAGAAAGAGTAATAATGGAGAGCTTAAATAAGAGCAACGAATTTAAAATAGTATTTAAAAATAATGAGGAAGCTGCGAATAAACTTATGAATTTTATAATAAATAAACTACTAGAGAATGATGATATCTTTAAGGAGATTATAAGTGAAAGTAAAAATTCCAGAGAAAGAAGAAATAGTAAAGAGAATGGTTAATGATCGTCATAACTACGCAGCAATATATGCTAGAGAATCTAATCCTAACGTAAAGAGTGCTCTTGAAGCTCAAGTTATAACTAATACAAGGTATGCTAGAGAAAATAATTTAATCATACATGCTGTGTATAAAGAACATATTAGTGGAGTCAAGCACTTTAGAATAAGACCAGAATTTAAAAGATTAATCGAAGATGCCAAAAAGGGTTTATTTAAAAAGATTATAGTAACTAAAAGAGATAGACTAACAAGAAACTTCGAAGATCATCTAGAGATACGAAAGCTTTTTAAAGGCATGGATATACAAATATTGTACAGTAATGATGTACAGTTAATGGAAGATAGAGATTATGCAGCTAATTTTATAGAAAATATGATTATGGCAATTGCAGATCTTGAACCTAAGAATATTAGAGATAGAATTTATGCAGGTCAACAAATAAAAAGAGGAAAAGGAATTTATGACAAGAGACCAGCCTTTGGATTTACTTGCATAGAAGTATCTGGGGAAAAGTATAAAACAAAATATATAAAAGATGGAGTTAGGGCTTTAGTAATTAAAGATATATTTGAAATTTATTTAGATAAAAGTGACGTAGTAGAAAAACCAAAAGAAATTATTGAGAAATTGAAAGAAAAAGCTGAGAAAATGTATATAGATAAAGGTGAAGAATATCTTGAATATAAAGATATTATTTATAATTTAAAGAATGGCGATGTAACTAAAATAATATCTCGTCCCATATATACTGGACAACAAACAATATCTCTTGATTATAAGTACGAAGATTTCAAAATTTTATATGAGGACAGAGAGGTTGAAGTAGATGAAGAATATTTTCACGAATGTATAAATGTAGAAGAAATTATTTCACTTAAACAATGGATTGAGGCAGCAAAAAAGTGGACTAGCAATAACGAACCATCACGAAGTAGAAAATCACGAGGTAAAAATAAAACCACTTTATTTAATGGATTATTTTCATGCTGTAAATGTAACACTGACATTAGATTAAAATACAATACATTTGTTTGTGAAAAAAAGAACTGTTTTGAAGCAACAAAAAGTAATTTTGTTAAGGAGATATTTGATAAAGTAATTACGTGGACGATTGATAATAGAGATTGTAGAAAGATATTAAAAAAAATAATAGATAAGCTCAATTTAGCTCTAAAAAAATTACAAAAGGATCTAATCGAATGTATAAATAAACAAGGTGAACTGGTTGAAGAGTACATTAAAGATGATAAAAACAAGGACACAAAAGAAAATATAAAAACGTTAGTAGATGAAAAGGAAAGAATTGAGCAAGAGATAGAAGATACTAAGGACAAGATTATCTTTTTAGAAGAAGACTTTGAGAGTATAACCTTACCACTTGCTAAATCAAAATTTATAGATTTATTATTAAGGGAATTAGAAGGCAATGAACAAGCTCTTTTAGAAATATTTGATTACAAGAATGAAAGGGAGATATCGATTGGTGGAAATAGAATTGAAATCAAATAGTGTTGAAAAATATAATGAAACTTGTGATAAAGCAGCTTCATATGCCAGAGTTTCAACTTTAAAACAAAGTGAAGAAGGATACTCTATTGAAAATCAAATGAAATATATTGAGGAATATGCGAAAAGCAAAGGATGGATTTTAGAAGATAGCTTGAAATATAAAGAGAATAAACCAGCTAGTAAGGAAGAGGATGAAAGTATAGATGAATCAAATTTTATAGAGAATTTTAGGGATAGACCTATGTTAACAAAGTTGCTAAAAGAAGTTCAAAAAAAATCATTTAAACATTTAATTGTATATTCTAGAGATAGATTAGCAAGAGATGTAGAGGATGCAATGGCATTAGAAATCTATTTTGAAAAGTTTGGTATACAGATACATTATGCTAAACCAGGTGAAGACTTCGAAGATGCAAATCCTAAGATAAAAAGATTATTGAATATAATATTTACAAGTTTAGCAGAAATGGAAATAAATATTTTATCAAGCAGAGTAAAAGAAGGAAGTAAGGCAGCTATAAGTAAGGGAAACTGGGCAGGTGGAAAAGTTCCCTTTGGATATATACCAGTTGAATATAAAGATTATTCAAAGGGAGGTAATAAAAAGTCTATAAAGCTAAAAGTATCGGAGTTAGATAGCAGCTTTATTAAAAAGATATTCGAATTATATTCTGAAGGATATGGTTATAGAAGGATTGCTCAGACTATGAATAAAGAATATGGATTTATCATATGGACTAAAAGTAAAATTGAAGCGATTATAAAAAATAAAACTTATACTGGATATATATTTTGGGATAGGAGAGGGGGGAGAAGAAACCCTAACAGACATAATGATAAGCCAATTCACTCACCACTAGAAAGTGAAAATGTAATTATTGATGAAGATTTTTGGGAAGATGTGAGTAATGAAAGACAAACGCGAAATGTGAGACGAGATGCTTTTTACTATGACACAGACTATATTTTAAAAAGTAAATTAGTATGTTCAAAATGTAAAAGGCCTATGAAGGCTAAATACCCAGGGGTTAATAGAACAAGTGTTTATAGATGTGCAAATACAAAAGAAGAGAGAACTATATGTAATACTATTATTCCATGTAATATTGCAGAAGAAGCTTTTCTTAATTATATGAGAGAGTTTGTGTTTCAATTTGAAGATACTGAAAGGTTTTGGAGTTTATATGAGGATGGATTTAATAAAAGGATAGAGGGTTATAGAAATGTTGAGCAATTATTAGAACAAAGAAAGAAAAAAGCAGAAGAACTTATGAGAACAATTAGATATTACATTCAAAAGGAGAGCGATGAACATTTACTAACTGCTTTTGAAATTCAACTTTCAGTATATGACAATCTGATTAATAAATATGATGAAACATTAGAAATGTTTAAAAAGAAAACTAGTGTAGTTAAAAAGAGCAGGAAAGAAGTAGAATCTATAGTTCAATTGTTTTTACCAAGTTTGTTTACTGATATAAAGGTAAATGGTATAAAAAGGTTAAGAAGAGAATTCATTATTAGGTTTATAGATAAAATAGAAATAAGATATGATAAGATTACTAAAAAAATATCCATAGATAAAATAGTGTTTTTACCTCCCGAGCTTATGTAAAGCTTAGGAGGTTTTTAATATATCATGAGTAGGTAAGGAGTCTGTCACGGTATACCGTGACAGACT
>NZ_JMFY01000043.1:0-154089 GCF_000765165.1 Clostridium sp. HMP27
TTCAATTTTCAAAGACCCTGTTGCTTGAAGCAACTTTTACATCTTATCAAATTCATTTAAGCTTGTCAACTAGTAATTTGTTTCCAAATATTATTGAAGTTTAAATGTTTTGCTGTTTCTTGTTTGCCACTCATCTCAGCGACGAAGACTATCTTACCATGAGATTATTCCTGCCCTCCTTTTATTAAGTGCTATTAAGCAAAAATAAACGTATTATTTAGCATTATTCGACCATATGCTTAGAATTTCATGTACTGATACACTAGATAAAGTTTACATTAACTACTATCGAATTCTCCTGCGTATTCCTCTTATCTATCATCTTTGTCTTTCTTTTCATTTTCTTCAGTTAGTTCTTTAGAAAACTCTGTTAATAGTCTCTTTTTATATCTTCTATTACTTACACTTCTATTAATAACATTATTTCTTTCAGGACTATTAACAAATTTTATTCCCATATAAATAAATGAATATAAAGCTATTAATATGAATCCTGCAATAAGTCCTGACCCTTGCCCAGGAATAAATGGCATACTTAAAATAATAATAATCATACTTATTAAAGCAATCCAAGATGTATATGGATAGCCTGGCATCTGACATTTTCCTTCTGGCGGGCATCCATTAATCTTACGAAAACGTATATGGGTAGCTAAAATTGCGGCATATGTAAAAAGCAGTGCAAATCCACCAGAACTTATCAAAAATAAATACACTCTAGGAAGCAGCATACCAAAACCTAGACCTAAAAGCATTGCAAAGCCAGAAAATAATATCCCACGACGAGGAACATTACTTTCATCTTTTAACCAATTAGGTGCATGCCCTTCATCTGCAAGTGATCTCATCATTCTTCCTAGCCCAAACATAGCTGCAAGCATAGTAGAAAGTATAGCTGTAATAAGTACTATATTAAGAATAGTACCTGCCCACCCAATTCTCCACCTATTAAGGGCTGCTACCATTGGGCTTATATCTTCACTAAGGCCAGCTGTTGGAATTAGTGGAAGCAATACAGCAACAGAAAGTATATAAAATCCTACAAGGCATATAACTGTATATTTAATTGCTTTAGGAACTGTTTCCCTAGGATTATCTGTTTCTGACGCGGCTAAGCCAATTATTTCAAAACCTGCATAGGCAAATATAACTATAAGCATACTTCCTGCTATACTTTTTATGCCTCCTGCCATAAAAGGTTCTCTATTTAATTCTCCAGCGCCAATTGCTGATGTTCTTGGCATTACTCCTGTAATCAATAGAAGAGCTATAACTATAAAAGAAACTATAGCAAATAGCTTTACTGCTGCAAGACTGCTCTCCAGCTTACTTAGCTTATCAGCTCCTAATAAATTTAACATAGTAACACTAATTATTATTAAACTTCCAAGTAATGATATAGATATGTTAGGGGCCCACCCACGAACTAAGATTGACACAGCAGTAGCTTCACTTGACATAGCTAAAATCATTCCAGTCCAATATACCCATCCAACTACAAATCCAACTCCTGGACCAAATGCTTGCGCTGCAAAGGTTCGAAAAGAACCTGAATCGGGATTTGCTACAGTCATCTCGGATAAAGCAAAAAGTATAAAATATACTAATGCTCCACCTAATACATAACATATTAAAATTGCAGGCCCTGCAGCATGTATAGCTACTGACGAGCCAAGAAAAAACGAACCTCCTATTACAGTACCTAGTGCCATCATTGTAAGCTGCCATGCAGACAGTCCTTTATGCTCTTTCTCCATAATCTTATCCTCCGTACAAACCATTTGAGATATAATAGGCCATTTAATGTGCAAAATTATTATTTCCTAAATTCACAAATACATTCTCTTTAAATTATTTCAATCCATTATCTAGTAATACCCCAAAAAATAAAAATTACTATAGGAAGTTTTTCCTATAGTAATTTCCAAATATATTGAAGCCTATCTATGTTAATCTAAGAATATATAGTTTTTAAAGCTACTTCATGTGGCTCTCTATTTTCCTTAAATTGAACTTCACCAGGGGTAATACATTGGTATACCGGACAAACATTTAAGCATAAATGGCAACCAACACAAGTGTCCTTTATGGTTGGTTTTCTATCTTCATTATTCCAATCAATAGCTTGATGTCCTCCGTCATAACAAGAAATATAACATCTGCCACAACCAATACATAATTCTTCATTAATCTTAGGAATAACCTTAAAGGAACGATCAATTTCATCAGATCCAACTACATTAGTTAATGCTAAACCTATTAAATCACTTAATTTGTCTAATCCCTTTTCTTCCATATAATAAGATAATCCACTGATCATATCCTCAACAATTCTATATCCATATTGCATTACTGCAGTTGTAACTTGTATATTCTCACAGCCCAACAATAAAAATTCCAAACAATCTTGCCAAGTTTCTATACCACCTATTCCTGAAATAGGTACATCCTTCAAATCTGCATCCTTTTTTAAATCAGAAATAAATCTAAGAGCTATAGGTTTTATTGCTGCACCAGAATATCCTGATACAGAAGACTTGCCATTTACAACAGGCATTGCAGTTAAGTTTTCTAAATCAATGTTAGTAATAGACTTAACTGTGTTAATAGCCGCTATTCCCTTAGCCCCAGCATCTATAGCAGCTTTTGCTGGAACCTGCATTAAAGTAATATTTGGTGTCATTTTAGCAATGACTGGTAGAGTAGTGTTTTCTACTACAGCTTTGGTGTATTCATATACTAAAGCTGTATTTGTTCCTACATCCGATCCCATAGAAGAACTAGTCATTTGTGGACAAGAGAAATTACATTCTATCATATCTGCCCCCGCCTCAGTTACCTTTCTAGCTAAAATCTCCCACTCTTCCTTAGTGCTTCCCATAATACTAACAACCATAACTTTACTTGGATAATCCTTCTTTAATCTTCTTATATATTCTAAATTAACCTCTAATGGTTTGTCAGATATTTGTTCCATATTCTTGAACCCTGTCCAAGGAGTGCCTTCTTTTTTAGTTATATCAAATCTAGGAGAGCATTCATCAGGAATATAGATACCTATTGTTTTATAAAAAACCCCTCCCCATCCTGCATCGAAAGCTTTGGCTATCATGTCGTAATTGCTTCCAACTGGTGAAGAAGATAGAAAGAACGGATTTTCACATTTTACACCTAAAAATTCTATAGATAAATCTTTTTTATATGCCATAACGAACCCTCCCTATTTATTTAAATATGAAATAATTTTTTCTGCAGATTCTTTTCCATCAGCAACTGCTTCTACTGCAGTTTTTCCACCGCTCACAAAATCTCCACCTGCGAATAAACCATCTTCAAGAGTATAGTTTTTATACTCCTCATAAGGTTCTTGTCCAATTGCAAAGATTATATGATCTGCCTTTAACTTCATTTCTGAGTACCCGTCTCGAGATTTACAAACTAAAGCCATAGCTTTATTATCTTCTCCAAGTATCGCCTCTGGAGCAAACTCTGTATATATAGGAATTCCCATACCTTGGGTATAGGTAAGTTCAGCACCGTGTGCAGGTGATTCCTCAATACTTCTTCTATATACAATACTAACTTTACCTTGAGATAACTGTCTTGCAGTTGTTGCACAATCCAGCGCTACGTCTCCTAGTCCTATAACAACTACATTATTTCCTACTTTAACTTTCCCATTAGAGCTTCGAGCATTTGCTAAAAATGATAAAGCATTTTCTACACCATCTAAATCATGACCTTCAATCTTAATATCTTTAGACTTAGCAAGACCAACGCCAATAAATATAGCTTTATATTCATTTTTTAATTTCTTGATATCTTCTGGTGCAATATGTTCACTAGTTCTAAATTCTACACCTAATTCCTTAAGGCAGTTAATATCTTGATCAACAACCTCTTGAGGTAAACGTGATGGAGTGATTCCATAAGTAAGCATTCCACCTAACTTTTCCTTTTCTTCAAATACTGTTACTTGATATCCTTCTAGGGCTAATTTTGCTGCACATGCTAAGGAAGCTGGCCCAGAACCTATACATGCAATCTTTTCTTCTCTTTTTTTCTCATGAGCTTTTAATACTTTTAAATTGAACATCTTTTCTTGGTCCATAGCAAATTTTTGTAGCTTCCCAATATTAATAGGCTTGTCTATTTCAGTTCGACTACATGCTTTTTCGCATAGATTTTCATGAGGACATATCAAAGCACAGGATGCACCTAATATATTGTTACTTCTAATAACCTCTGCTGCTCCTTTAATATTTTTAAAACGAATAGAGCGTATAAATTTTCCCGGATCAGTTAGTGCTGGACATGACTTGCTGCATGGTGAATCCTCACATAATAAACATCTACTAGCTTCCTCAACTGCTGTTCTAATATTATAATCCTGAACATTCTGCTCACCATAAGCGAGTTTATTAACTTTTGCCATTATAATTCCCCCTTATATAAATCTAAGAATAGATAGGCACGCATACCTATCTATTCAATACAGGTAATGCTTTTAACTTATTTCTGTAAGACTTGTGTTAATTAACTTCTCCATTATTTTCTACTACATCATTCTTAGCAAAGTATTTATTGTAAGCCCATGTACCAGAAGCATCACATCCATATCCTAAAATTGCACCTAATATTACAGAACTTCCTAGTAATATCCAGTCTCCGTTAGCAGCAAAGGTTGTGAAACAACCTAAAAATATACCAGGTACAAAAGTAGTATATTTCCACAGTCCTAAGAAGCACATTACAGCAGAAATGATCGCGCTTGCCACTGCTCCTCCTCCACTAAAGCCAAATAAATTAGTAAGAAACATCATAGACATACCACATGCTATACCAGCTAAATTACATCTAATTGCTAAACCTATACCTTCTAGTCCATGTTTTCCTGAAGCAAAATAGGTAGTTGTTCCAGCAAATCCTCCCCATACTGATAATGCTATTAATGGGGCTACAAAAGTCCATACTCCGCATAATATACCAGTGGATATACCAAGTATTATTAAATACATACACTCAGCTCCTATAATTAATTCATTTTAAATAATCTGAGGCTTTCCTCTCTTTATAAATTCTCCTCTTCCTTCTTCTCCTACAAAGTTACCATTTTCAGCGATCAACTCTCCACGAGAGAAAGTTGCTACAGGATAACCTTTTATTTCAAATCCTTCATAAGGTGTATAATCAACGTTTTCATGTAAAATATCCTTAGATACTTTTACTTTCTTATTAGGATCTAAAACTACAATATCTGCATCACTACCTATTGCAATTGTTCCCTTTTGAGGATACATACCAAATATCTTTGCACTATTTGTAGATGTAATTTCAACATATTTATTTAAAGAAATTCTTCCTTTTTCTACGCCCTCTGAATACATTAGCGGCATTCTCAATTCAATACCTGGAGCCCCATTAGGAATCTTAGTGAAATCATCCTTACCCATCTCTTTTTGTTTCATGAAAAATGGGCAGTGATCTGTTGCAATGGTTTGTAAAATACCGTTATTAATCATCTTCCATAGAACTTCGTTATTCTTCTTATTTCTTAATGGTGGTGACATTACATATTTTGAACCATTAAATTCAGGTTCATCGTATCTACTATCGTCTAACATCAAGTATTGTGGACATGTTTCACCCATTACAGGTAATCCTTTTTCTCTGGCTTCTTTAATTGCCTTAGCAGATTCCTCGCAACTTACGTGCACTACATGTAAAGGCGCATTTGAAATCTGTGCCATCTTTACTGCTCTATTAGTAGCTTCTTCTTCACATATATAAGGTCTTGATACTGCATGATATTTTGGTTCAATCTTTCCTTCAGAAAGCAGTTTTTCTACTAGATGCTTTATAACATAATAATTTTCTGCATGTACCCCAATGAGTCCACCTGCATCGCTAGCAGTTTTTAAAACCTCAATCAAAGCTAAGTCATCAACTCTCATATTGTCATATACCATAAATACTTTAAAACTTGAATAACCTTCAGAAATAACTTGAGGAATTTCTTTTTTTACATCATCATTCAGCTGTGTAACTGCAATATGAATTCCATAATCTATGACAGCCCTTTTGTCAGCTTTTTCTCTCCATATATCGATAGTTTCGTGTAAAGTCTTCCCCTGAGGTTGTATAGCAAAATCTACTATGGAAGTAGTTCCTCCAATTGCAGCAGCTTTAGTTCCAGTGCAAAAATCGTCACTAGAGAAAGTTCCACCAAAAGGCATATCTAAGTGGGTATGGGCATCAATCCCACCAGGAATAAGATACATTCCATTTGCATCATAAATTCTATCACCTTCAGTTTCTTGTATGTTTTCTCCTATTTCTACTATCCTTTCATTCTTGATAGCAATATCTGCTTTAAATGTATCTGATGCTGTAACAATAGTTCCATTCTTAATGATAAAATCATACTTAGTCATAATGACACCTCTTTCTTTTTATTTTCATTATTACTTTGTTATATTTTTAACAATACTTTCCGAAAATAGCCCATATAAAAGTCTGCTTTTAAAACATTTATTACTAATAAAACTACTCCATCAATTAATCTATTTAAAAGTAATTATTATACTAAACAACAAAGTTTCAGTAGAAGTAAAATTTCTACTGAAACTTTGCTTCTATTTCTTCTATCTTTTATCTATCTCTAAAATTGTTTGTAATAATACGTTAGCTCCTTTTATACACTGCTCAGTAGGAGTTTTTTCTATTTCGCAATGGCTGTGTCCACCGATGCTTGGAACAAATAGCATAGTTGTAGGTACTATATCAGCAACAAACTGAGCATCATGTCCAGGACCACTGTACATTCTCATATTTGAATAACCGTAAAGGTTTGCACCTTTTTCAACAAAATCTACAAATTCCTTATTAAAGCTAACTGTTTTACGTGACCATAATTCTTTGTAGCTAACTTTGCAGCCTGCAAGTTCCTTTGGAATATTTTCAATAATTTTAACAACTTGTTTTATTACTTCTGGATCTTGATGTCTTGCATCTAAAGTAAACCTAACATCATCTGGTATAATTGTGTGTACGTTTGGCGAACAATTAATTCTTCCTGTAGTGTACACTAATTTACCATCTAACTTATCAAGTTCTCTATGAAGATATTGAATAGCTTCTGAAGCTGCTAAAAGAGCATCTTTTCTTAATTTTTGAGGAACAGTTCCAGCATGACCAGCTTGACCTATAAACTGGAATTCATAGTTTACCATTCCAACAACGCCTTCCAAAACTCCTATATCTATGCCTGCATTTTCGAGTACTGGACCTTGCTCAATGTGTAATTCTACAAAAGCCTTGTAGTCCTTAGTATTCATTCTATTTTTTTCATCACCTTTGTAGCCACTTGCATCTAATGCTTCTGCAAAAGTTATTCCTTCTGTATCCTTTGAAGCTAACATCTTTGCCTTATCAAATTTACCTGTAACAACGCCTGATGACATCATTGCAGGATCAAAACGAGCTCCCTCTTCATTTGTCCAAATCATAACTGTAATTGGATGACGGTGAGGAATATTTTCTTTAACTATAGTTTCAGCAGCTTCCATTGCAGTTAATACTCCTAAAATACCATCGTAATTTCCACCCTGTATTACTGAATCACAGTGGGAACCTGATGCAATACGAGGAAGCTCCTCTGAACCTTTAATAGTTGCATATATATTTCCCATATCATCTGTTACTATATCTGCGCCAATGGCTTTCATTCTTTCACAAAATTCTGCTCTTGCCTGAAGAGCTGGCTCTGATAAGGATAATCTTGTTATTCCTCCTCTGCCAGTAGCCCCAAATTTACTAAATGTAAGTATCTTTTCTTCTAATCTTTCTTTTTTACAACTTAACATATCACACACTTCCCTTTCTCTTAACAAATAGTTTAATTTTTGGTGTTTGTCCATCTTCACTACTATACTATGATATTATACCATAATTTATATCTATTTACATTTTATTCCTGTTAAAAATTTATCTTTCTTTTTGCCTAATTATTGACTTAATTCCTTAATCTTATAAGATGGTTTGTATGTATTTGCCTTGTAGTTTTAAATTTAGTTATTTATTCTTTCTTTTTAATCATAATTAATCTTTAATTCTGCAATTTTACTGTTATTGACGAAAGTTTTTCTTCTTTTAAAACTTTAGTGAAATAAAAAAAGCACCTGCAATTGCCTTACAGGTGTTTTCTATAGATAACATCAATCACTCTGCAATATCTTTAGAAAATTTTATATTAAGCCTCTCTAACTTCTTATATAATGTGGTTCTGTGTATGCCTAGATCCTTAGCTGTTTTAGAAATTTTATAATTATTTTCCATTAATGACTCTAAAATTATATCTTTTTCAAATTCATTTAATATGAAATCTAAAGTACCACCTTTAACCTCGGGAGCTGTATTTGGAGAAAAAGTTAGTAAATTTGATGGTAAGTGTTTAACTCCTAATATATCTTTTTCTGTTAGAACATATGCACTTTCTATGACATTCTTTAATTCTCTTATGTTTCCTTGCCACTTGTGATTTAATAATAATTCTACTGCTCTTTGAGATATAGTAATGTCGGTCTTATACTTTTTATTGAGTTGACCTAAGAAGTGATTTATGAATATCAGTATATCTTCCTTTCTTTGTCTTAGAGGTGGTATTTTTATATTTATAACATTTAATCTATAAAATAAATCTTCTCTAAACTTCTTTTCCTTAATTAATTTTCTTAAATCCTGATGAGTTGCAGCAATAACTCTTACATCTATTGGTATTGGTTCATAGCCTCCAATTCGTTCAATTTCATTTTCCTGAAGTACTCTAAGAAGTTTTGCCTGCATATGTAGAGGCATATCCCCTATCTCATCTAAAAATATTGTTCCCTTATGGGCAAGTTGAAATTTACCCTTTTTCCCTCCTTTTTTAGCTCCAGTAAAAGAACCCTCTTCATAGCCAAATAACTCTGATTCTAAGAGCTCATCAGGAATTGCAGCACAGTTTATTCTTATAAGAGGGCTATTTTTTCTATCAGAGGCATAATGTATTCCATTTGCAAAAACCTCTTTTCCTGTTCCGGTTTCCCCGGTTATTAAAACTGCTAGATTACTTCTGGATGCCTTTCTAGCTAACTCCTTCACTTCTAAAAAAGCTTCACTTTCCCCAAGTATACAATTAAAATCAAATTTACTTTCTCCTAGTCTTTGAAGTTCATCCTTATAATATTTTAATTCCTGATCCTGCTTATATAATTTTTGAGATAAATTAAGTGTTTGAACTCTAAATTTAACTTGAGCAACTGCAGCTATTACTTTACCATTTTTCTTTACTGGAGCCCTAGTTACAAACAAAAACTTATCTCCATTATAATGCTGTCCATCAACTAAGGGATGAATCACATCTACTTCCTTTATGCCAGAGCTAGCTATTTCTGGCATCTTAGTGTTTTTTATAAACTCACCGATATGATGCCCAATAGCTTTTTCCTTTGTGGTTCCTAAAAAATCGCAATATGAATTATTTATATCGAATATAGTGCCATCAACTTTAGTTACCACAAAGCCATCCTCAGTCATATCTAAAATCTCATTAAATATCAACTTATAATGCTCTAAATCCATATCACTAATCATGTTACCTCAAGCCCCTTTTCCTTAAAATGTAAATTATTTTATGTAATATTATACCATAAAATTACATTGAAATACGAAAATACGTTTTTATTTGTAAAAAATTTACATATGTTAAGAATTCATAAACCTTAAGTTCATAATTTAAAAAAGATGACTAGAGTTTTATATTATAAACTTTTAAACATTATAAAAAACCCTATGCTGCCATAGGATTTTTTACAATCAGCTTATTGTAGCATAGGACTTTCATACATTTTTTTATATACCTATAACCCCAATGCACACATTGGAATCACTACAAATAAAGTTATAGTTGGAATTAAAAGTTGTGTAATAAACACATCATAATAAGCATCTTTATGACTTAAATTTGTCAGAACTAGCAGTGTGATCTGTCCTCCTTGATGTGGCAAACTGTCTAATGTACCTGCTGCAATTGCAGAAATACGATGAACATACTCAAGATTTATTCCCATTGAAATAAATGTATCCTTTAAAGCATCATATGCAATGCCTAGACCACCAGATGCACTGCCGCAAACTCCTGCACAAATAGCAGTAGTAATTGCAACAAACCATAATGGAGATATATTTAAATTCTGCAAGCCACCTATTACTGTTGAAAATCCACTTGTTATTTTAACAACTCCACCAAATCCAACTACAAGAGCGGTATTTAAAATAGCACTACATGAATTGGAACCACCAGTATTAAAAATTTTAATCAACCCACTTATGCCACTTGGAATAAATTTATACATTAAAATGATTGAAGAGAGAATACCCATTGCTACAGCAAATTCAACTTGCCAATGAAAAATATTGAAACAAACAAGTATTAACGCTACTGGAATACATGCAATAAGAGGATGAGGAACTTTTTCATCTTTAGAATCATTGTCTTCTAATAAATGTGGTGGAAGGGGCGTTAGCCTATCATCATGGAATAAATAGCCCTTCTTTTTTAAACTTCTACTTCTATATTCTAGCCAAAGGAAAATAAGGACAAATTGAACCACTAATCCTGCCATACCTGGGATAAAAGCAGCTGTTGCGCTTGTTCCTAGACTCCTCATAGGAATAACATTTTGAATAGATGGTGACCCAGGACTATTCATAGACCATGTCCAACAACCTGCAGATATTGCTGCCGGAAGAATTTTTCTAGAAAGATCATTCTTTCTAAATAACTGCAAAGCAATTGGATACATAACAAAATAAACAACAAAGCCGCTGATACCACCAAAGGTAAGTATACCTGTTATACACATTATAATAGCTGCAGTAAATTTACCTTTAGAAATTTTAAGAAGTGCAGATGCAATAGATTTTGCAGCCTTTGTTTCTTCATAAACAGAACCAAAAATAGCACCTACAAGGAAAATAAAAAAATAACTTTTAAAATAATTAGAGGCTGAAGTCATATATGCTCCCGTTAAAGTTTGAAAAACAGGAAGTCTTGCAAGTAAAATTACAACAATGGAAACTAAAGGGCCTAATATAACAGCACTAATTCTTTTGTAAGCTAAAACTGTGAATAGTATAATGGCTAATACAAGTATGAAAACATCAAATGACATTATTTACACTTCCTTTCTGAATTTTTCTGAATTAGATATATAAAAAATAATGCCATTTTCATCATTGAGTATAAATACATTCCCGTTCAAATTAGGTTCCATTATTTATTCCTCATTGATAAAATGGCATTATTTTATTCATTAGTAAACAATATATTTAAGTTTTATTCCTTGGTAGCCATAACTGTAGCTTCACCATCAATAACCAATTCCCCTCTTTGATTAACAACTGTGGTCCTCATTATAGCAATTTTCTTTTCTGGACGCATAGAAATAACTTCACCTGTAGCTGTGATTGTATCGCCAAACTTAACTGGTAATAAGAATTTACATGTCTGACCTAAATAAATTGCATCTGCACCAGGAATAAGCATGCCAACAATTGTAGAAAAGAATGATGCAGTAAGCATTCCATGAACGATTCTTTCGCCAAATCTTGTTGTTTTAGCATATTCAGCATTTACATGTACTGGATTAATATCACCTATTAAGCCTGCATAGGTATACACATCTGACTCTGAAATAGTTTTTGTTACACTTTTTTTCATACCAATATAAATTTCATTTATGCTGTACCCACTCATATTTAAACTATTTTCATCTATCATACTGCTCAATTTACTCTCCCTACCTTTCAATATGAATTTAAATCTCAAATTCCTTATTTTTCCCTATTTCCTCAATCATAGCTGGTATCACTTCTTTTAAATCCCCTACAATTCCAAAATCACAAACCTTGAAAATAGGAGCTGATTTATCACTATTAATTGCTACAATATATTTTGATTCGCTCATACCCGCTAAATGCTGAATAGCACCAGATATACCGCAAGCAAAATAAATTTCTGGTCTTACTGTTGTGCCTGTCTGTCCTACCTGATGCATGCTATCTATCCATCCTGCATCAACACAAGCTCTAGATGATCCTACTTCCCCGCCTAACTTGTCAGCAAGAGCTTTAATGAGTTCAAAACCTTCAGGACCCTTTACACCACGTCCACCAGACACAATAATTTTAGCCTCTGTAAGGTCCACTCTTCTCCTACCGCTTTTTACAATTTCAATAACCTTAGCTGTAATATCTTCCTCAGTGATTTCAGGAATTACTTTTTCAATAACTCCAGTAGGATTATCCACATGTGCTGCTTTTTTCATTACCCCAGGTCTTACTGTAGCCATTTGAGGTCTGTTTTTAGGACAGATGATAGTTGCCATTAAGTTACCACCAAAGGCAGGTCTTGTCTGAAGAATTTTTCCATCTTCAGGATCAATATCAAGCTTTGTACAATCAGCAACAAGTCCTGTGCCAATTTTAGCTGCAATTCTAGGTCCTATATCTCTTCCTATTGATGTGGCTCCAACTAGGACAATTTCAGGTTTTCTCTCTAAAATAAGATTTGAAATTGAAAGTGCATATCCATCCGTTGAAAAAGTCTTTAATAATGGACTGCAGATATATAAAACTCTATCTGCTCCATAATTAAGGAGCTTGCTTACTTCTTCGTCAATTTCATATCCTGTAACAACAACCGCTACCTTTTTATTAATTTCACTTGCAAGCTTTTTTGCTTCACCAATTAATTCAATGGTTACAGGATGAATTTTCCCTTCTCTCTGCTCACCAATTACCCAAACGTCATTATAATCACTTAAATTAATATCTTGATTTACTTTTGCACTTTCCATATTTGCACCTACCTCCTATATAAGCTTCAGATCAGCAAGCTTATTTACTAAAATAGCTGCTTTTTCTTTTCCGCTTATTCCATCAATAATTTCTGCTGTTTTAGACTTTGTTGGTACAAAGGATTTAAACACATTAGTTGGAGAACCCTTGAGACCAATTTGTGTAGGGTCAACTTCTAAATCATTAAAGCTCCAAACAGTGATTTCATCAGATTCAGGTGCATAATACTTAAATATGCCTTTTACACTTGGATATCTTGGAGTATTCAATTCTTTAATAGCTGTTAGAAGTACTGGTAATTTTGCTTCTATTATATAATCCCCTGTTTCTGTAAACCTTGTTACCGTTACCTTTTCCTTATTTAACTTAATTTCCTTGGCATATGTTATTTGTGGAACACCTAAAAATTCAGCAATTTCTGGGCCAACCTGTGCTGTATCACCATCAATGGCCTGTCTTCCACAAAGTACAATATCGTAATTTTTAGTCTTTTCAATTGCTGCTGCAATAATAGTAGCCGTAGCCCATGTATCAGAACCACCAAAAGCTCTATCACTTATAAGAATTGCTTCATCAGCACCCATGGCAAGAGCTTCTCTTAGGGCGTCTTTTGCTTGAGGAGGTCCCATACTTATCACAGTAACTTTGCCGCCCTTTTCATCTTTAATTTGAAGTGCTGCTTCAAGGGCATTTTTATCATCAGGATTTATAATACTTGGAACGCCATCTCTTATAAGTGTTCCTGTTTCCTGATTAATTCTAACTTCATTTGTATCCGGAACTTGTTTTAAACATACAATGATATTCATTTTTCTCCTCCTAGCCCAGTACTTCTCTTGAAATTACTAATTTATGAATTTCAGAAGTACCTTCATATATTTCAGTGATTTTTGCATCACGATACATTCTTTCTAGTGGATAATCCCTCATATAGCCATAACCGCCATGAATTTGTAATGCAAGATTTGTAACAACTCTAGCTGTATCCGATGCATTTAATTTAGCCATAGCTGCTTCCTTAGTGTGTTTCTCTCCAATTGTCTTTAGATGAGCAGCATAATAAACTAGCCATCTAGCTGCTTCAATCTTAGTTGCCATTTCTGCTATATACCAACTAAGGCCCTGAAGCGCTGTAAGAGGCTTACCAAATTGGATTCTTTCCTTCATATACTTAACACTTTC
Organism: Clostridium sp. HMP27; assembly: GCF_000765165.1. Classification (NCBI taxonomy): domain Bacteria; kingdom Bacillati; phylum Bacillota; class Clostridia; order Eubacteriales; family Clostridiaceae; genus Clostridium; species Clostridium sp. HMP27. The sequence goes on from NZ_JMFY01000043.1 coordinate 14,083, forward strand.
TTCTAAAGCACCTTCAGCTATACCAAGAGCTTGAGCACCAATACCAATTCTAGCACCATCGAGAGCATTCATTGCCATCATAAATCCCTTGCCTTCTACTCCCACAAGATTTTCTTTTGGAACACGACAATTATCAAATATAAGTTCTACAGTTTCTGATCCATGAATGCCCATTTTGTCTTCAATCTTACCTATTGTGAAACCTGGAGTACCTTTTTCTACAACAATTGTAGATAAGCCTTTTAGCCCTTTTTCTGGCTGTGTCAGCACAACAACAGCTAAATATTGTGCCTGCCCTCCACCGGAAATAAAGCATTTAGTTCCATTAAGAATATATTCATCACCATCCAATATGGCTGTTGTTTTAGCGGCACCTGCATCTGAACCTGCATTAGGCTCTGTTAAGGCAAAGGCTCCAAGACATCCTCCACTTGTTACCTGTGGCAAATATTTTTGTTTCTGCTCTTCAGTACCAAACTTTTGAATAATAGAAGAAAAAACTGTGTGTATTGAAAGAATAGCCGCTGTAGCTCCACACTTTTTAGCTATTTCCGAAACTACTATAACTTTATCAATATCATTTCCACCCGATCCTCCATATTCTAAAGGCGTGCCAATTCCTGTGAACCCTATTCTTGCCATTTTGTCAAAGGTCTCTCGTGGAAATCTTCCTGTCTTATCAATTTCAGCTGCAATAGGCTGAACTTCTTTTTCAGCAAACTCTCTGGCAACCTTTCGTAACATAAGTTGTGCCTCTGTTAACTTAAAATCCATACTATCTCCCCCTATAACTAAACTTTAAAGTGAAAGCCCCATCTTCTCATCTTTAAATATTCTTTCATCCATTAGCCTTAAGTCCTCTGATATCAATGGTTTAAACTCCATATTTGCGAGAATATCCTTCTCCAAATCAACTCCTGGAGCAATTTCAATAAGCATAATTCCATTTTTAGTAAGTTTAAATACAGCCCTTTCTGTGATGTAATAGACCTGCTGTCCAGTTTCACTTGCATATTCACCTGAGAAAGTAACTTGCTCTACTTCTTTTTTAAACTTTATTCCTTTTCCATCCTTTAAAATAGTAAGTTTTCCATCTTTAATTTCAGTTTCCATTTTTCCAGCCTTAAAAGTTCCTGTAAAACAAACTTTCTTAGCATTTTGTGATATATTTATAAAACCGCCAGGACCTACAACTCTCCCTGCAAATTTAGAAACATTAACATTTCCTAAAGCATCAATTTCAGCTGCACCAAGGAAAGACATGTCAATTCCACCGCCATCATAAATATCAAATATATCAGGCTGTTTATATATGGATTCAGGATTAACGGAGCCGCCAATGGCAATACCACCTGTAGGCACGCCGCCAAGAGCACCTGACTCAATTGAAAGTGTAATCTTATCTGAGAATCCCTCTTCCCCTGCAACTGCAGCCACAGCTTCTGGAACACCGATACCTAAATTAATAAGGCAATTAGGTTTTAGCTCTAAAGCACCTCTTCTTCCACAAACTTTTCTTTCATCTAATTTCATAGGTTCAATAGAAGCTAATGGAACTTTTGTCTCACCTGATAATTCTGGTCTATAATGATCGTATGCATATGTCTGAAGGCTATTTTCTCTTGTGCCTTCTACAATATAATCAACCATAAATCCATGAACCTTGACATCATGTGCTTTTATACTTCCCCTTTGAACAATTTGTTCAACTTGAGCTATAACAATACCTCCTGAATTATGTGTTGCAGCAGCCATTTCCAATTGATCTGAAATTAAAGCCTCTCTATTTAAAGAAATATTTCCATTCTCATCCCCTAATGAACCTTTTATAAAACAAATATCTATAGGAAAAGATTTATAAAAAAGATAGTCTTGTCCTTCTATATTTACTACAGAAACAACCTCTTCCCCAGAATCAATAGCTGCCTTATTTACTTTGCAGCCTTCAAGTCTAGGGTCAGCAAAGGTTTTTAATCCAACATGAGTTAAAGTCCCAGGCTTTCCTCCCGCAATTGATCTAAGCATATGAGTGGTAACTCCCTGTGGAATCATGAAAGCCGCTAGCTTATTTGCAACTGTTAGCTTGTTTAATCTTGGTTCTAAACCAATATGCGCACACACAAGTTTTTTAACTAATCCTTCTTCCCCAAGATGATTAGCACCTCTTTCTCCACCATCACCAACAGCTGCGCAGTGAAAAAGGAACAAATTCTTAGGAGACTTTGTTTCAATATATCTATTTTGCAGTGCTATCAATAAATCTTCTGCAAGTCCAAAGCTGGTAAAGCCCCCCACCGCAATTGTCATATCATCCTTAACCATTTCTGCTGCTTGCTTTGCTGTAATTATCTTACTCACATAAAAACCCCCTTTAACTTAAATAAAATTATCAATTAATTTTGATGAAAGGACATAAGTTAAACTATGTCCTTTCATCCTTTTATACTCACTCTACTAAGGAAGGAATGGGAACATTGAGAACAAAATAACTGCAACCACAGACCCAATTGCTGGAGCAACTACTGTTAGCCAAAATACTGGTCCATATGCATCATGATGTGTTTCATTACATAATCCATTTGTAACAGTTACAACATATCCATTGTGTGGCAGAGAATCAAGGGCTGCAGATGAAATAGACATTGTTCTATGAATTGCGGCAGCTGCAACACCTTTTGCTAAATAAACAGGTCCTATTAAAGGAGCTGCAATTCCAAGGCCTCCTGATGCAGATCCACATATACCTGCTATAACTGTTGTACCTACAGCAATACCTACAAAGTCTGGTCCAGGAATATTAACCATTGCATCTATAACAGCTGGAAATGCTTTAGCTGCCTTAACCACCGCACCAAATCCCACAACAGCACAGGTATTACTAATAGCAAATACAGAAGTTTTGCATCCTTCTCCTATATTATTTAAAACTGTTTTATTATCTTGATATTTATTTAAAACAAGAAATACTATTACAGTACCAGCAAATACACCTGCTTCAAGTGGAAGCAGCACCTTGCCGTTAACTTTAACATTAATTAATATTATTGTAATAATTAATGGGATTAAAGCTGCAACTCCACTTGGAAGTTTTGAATTATCATGAAAATTATCAACAGACTTTGCTGCAAAATGTTCACCATTGGCCTTTGCTTTATTTACCATTCTATATAACATAAATGCTCCAACTATAAGGATAACAAATGCTGAAATGAAACCATTTACAGCACCTGCCATTAAATCCGTTCCTAGAGCTTGAGCAGGGACTGCATTCTGAATTTGAGGAGCACCAGGCGCAACCATTGCAAATGTAGAACACCCAAAGGTCAATGCTCCTGGAATAAACCTTCTAGGTAAATCTGCTTCTTTGAAAACTTCAAGGGCGATAGGAAATACTGCAAAACTGGCAACAAAAACGCTAACCCCACCGTAAGATATGATACCGCAAGCTAAAGGAATTGAGATTAAAGCCATTTTAGGGCCAAAGGTTTTAACAATCATCTTTGCTATTGCCTTGGCTCCATTTGTAACCTCGTACATCTTTCCCATCAATGTACCAGTTAAGAAAATCAAAAAGTTTGCTTTAAAAAAACTAACAAAACCAGTCATATAATTTTCCTTTAAAGCAGCATACAAATTAATGCCTCCTGTCAATGCAACAATAGCTGAGCAAGTTATAGCTATAATAAAAATATTTACACCCTTCATTACTAAATACATTAATAGTGCAAGTGCTCCTATAATACCAATTAAACTTATAATTTCTCCGCCTGACATATATTAACTCCTCCTTCCATTTCTTATTATTTAATTTATTAAACTAATATGGCTGTTACAAAGAGTAACTTTATTTTACTTTTATTTATTTTCAAATTTAGCAGTTCTTTTTTCAAGAAACGCTGCCATACCTTCATCTTTATCTTCTGAAGCAAATGTAAGTGCTGCCAAATCTTTTTCAAGTTCAAGTGCATTAGCTAAATCCAAATCAGCTCCTTTATTAATGGCTATCTTAGCATACTTAATTGCCATAGGAGCCTTTGAAATAATACCTTTCATCATATTTTTTGCCTCAGTTAAAAGTTCTTCAGCTGGAACTACCTTATTTACAAGACCCATGAGGAGCGCTTCATCAGCCTTTACCATTCTTCCTGTGTAAATGAGTTCTTTTGCTCGTCCGCTACCTATGAGTCTAGGTAATCTTTGTGTTCCGCCAAAGCAAGGAATAACGCCTAAGTTTACCTCTGGTTGTCCAAAAACAGCCTTTTCAGAAGCAATTCTCAAATCACAGCTCATTGATAGCTCACATCCACCGCCAAGTGCATATCCATTAACTGCTGCAATTACAGGCTTTCCAAGAGCTTCAATTTTATTAAATACGCTTTGAGCATACTCAGCATAATTTCTGCCCTCCTCTGCTTTATAAGGTCTCATCTGCGCAATATCTGCTCCTGCAACAAAACCCTTTCCTTCTCCTGTAATAATAACGCCTAAAATACTCTTATCTACACTTATGCTTTCGATAATGGCATCTAGCTCTTCTAAAGTTTGATTATTCAATGCATTTAGAGCCTTTGGACGACTCATAGTCACAATTGCTACATTTTCTTCAATATTCACCTTGATATTTTCAAGACTTAAATCTTTTAATACTATTTCTTTCATAAAAACATCCTCCTTTATCTTTGCATTTATATATAAAGCAATATCTTTGCCAAAAGGTAGCATTATCGTTTATAATAAAAACTTTTTTAATCCATTTTAATAAGCAATCACCTATACTAAGCATGAAGAGTTAATAACATAGATAAATTTTAAACAAAAATATCCTATATAAGTTAATTTTATAACTTATATAGGATATTAAAACTTTCAGTTATTGTAGGATTTTTTCTACAACTTAAAAATTTTATACTTTTGAATGTAATTCGGTATTGTTAAAACTCTTTAATTTCAATCTTTCTTACTCTTTTATTAATACTTGTAGAATTTTTTCTACGTTTTATAAATTTATCTACGCTTTTCAACAATCCTGCCGTTACTAAAAATACAATCCTTACTTTATTTTTAATAACTTTACTTTATCAATTCTTTCACTACCTCTTTTAAATCTTCAGTCTCAAATTCAATTCCTTTATCTAGCAAGTCATTTTTTAATTCCTTTAAAGGTTTATTTATATCAGTATCCTTTGGCAAGTTAGCCTTTTCTACAATTATATTAGTATCTATATTAAATTCATTTGCTACATCCTTTATTGTCATATATCCTTTAATATTATCAGCATTTAAGACACCATTTTCATTTAGCACTTCAACATTTGAGGAAGAAGTCTTAAAAGTCCCTAAAGCTATGTTTGAGCCAACAACTATAACTAATATCACTAAAGGTATTGCTGCCATTTTATTTAAAGATAAAACTGTACTACCTTTTTTCATTTCTAAAGTATTATCTACAGGGCAGCTTGATACACATTCTCCACAGGAAATACATTCAATTTTAGATGCTATTTCTTGTGAATGTACATTAAGCCCCATAGGACAATTTCTAGTACAAGCCTTGCAGTCAACACACTTAGAATCACTTCTTCTAACTTTGAAAATGCTTAAAGGTGCAAGTAACGCTAAAGTTGCTCCTAAAGGACATAAATACCTGCACCAAGCTCTTTCAATGAACATTGAAGATATAAGTATAGCTATAAGTATAATAAAACCTATTAGAAATTCTTCAAATATTTCCGCTCCACTACCTAAGTGCATGAATACTGCCCAAGGATCATAAGGTCTTAAAATTAACTCTCCAGATTTATAAGTTATAAATAATATTAAAAATAGCACTATATACTTAACATATCTTAATACCTTATCAGCCTTTCCATGGAGCTTAACTTGTTTTATTTTAAGTTTTTTTGCTAATTTATTTAGAAGAGTTTGAATCGTCCCTAAAGGACAGATATATCCACAAAAGGCCCTTCCTATAACTATAGTAATTAGTAATGTTGCACCTAAAAGAATTAAAGATGATGGCTCTATTTTCTTTATATAATCTCCATTAGCAATTAAACTATATAATGTTTCCATACCACCAAATGGACATAATGCATCTGTTGACGGTGATCCACTAGGACCTCCACCTTTAATTTGATGCATAACTCCAGCTATTGGGGTAAATATTAAAAAGAAAATTGCTATTACCCATTTCCATTTGTTTTTCATTATTAATAACCTCCTACACATTTTGTATAAGATTATATTAATAAAATAATATGATTAAAACTTGTGTTAATTGTGATAAGTTTGTGAAAAGGAAAAACCATGGCGGCCTCCAGAAATGGATTTTCTATAAATATATATCTGAAAACTCAATATTTACTCTTTCAATATGGTTATTAAAGTTACCATTTGTTTTTTTACTTAACTCTTCGCATTTTTCCTGTGGTTTTTCTTCCTCAATAACTTTCGTAGGTAACTTAACAATAAATTCACTTCCGTGTCCATATTTACTTTTAACTGTTATTTCTCCTCCATGCATTTCTACAAAAGACTTAACTAGACATAGTCCTATTCCGCTTCCTTCATGACTTCTCACAAGAGATCTATCTACTTGTCCAAACCTCTCAAAGATCAAATCAATTTTATCATCCTGAATACCTATACCATTATCCTTTACACAAACCTTAATGTGTTTTTTCTTAGCCTGCAGTGATACATTAATTTTCCCACTTTTTTCTGTAAACTTAACTGCATTAGAAAGTAAATTGAGCATAATTCTTTCAATCTTATCTGCATCACAGGCAACTATTTTTTCTTCTATATCTGTATCAAAAATTATATCTATTCCTTTATCCTGTATATACTCCGCAGTAGATAATGTAATATCCTCGATAATTTTTACTATATCATGGTTTTGTAAATTTAAATTATAAAAATTTGTATCCATTTTAGTGGTATCAATGAGATTGTTGACTAGTCTTATGGTCCTACCACAATTTTGTTTCATTATATCTAAATATCCTTTAACTTTACTTGCGTTACCTGACAATTGATTATTTTCCATATACATATTTAAGAGTTGTATTGAACTATAAATTATATTTATAGGAGTTCTTAATTCATGCGATATATTCGCAAAAAATTCTGTTTTCAACTTATCGTATTCTAAAGCCTCTTTTGCCTGCTTTATATTGGTTATATCCTGAATTTGACATATAAAATACAAAGGTTCTCCCTGTTTATTTCTTATTAATGAAACACTTAGAATACTCCATATAATGCGGCCATCCTTATGAAAATATCGTTTTTCCATATGATAGCAGTGTATTTTATTTTCTAATAACTTATGTGCATTATCTAACTCTTTATTTATATCTTCTGGATGAGTTACATCATGAACGGTTTTTCCAAGCAGCTCATCTTCAGAATAACCCATAATTTCACATATTGAGCTATTAACCTTTATAGCCTTACCTTTTAAATCTACTAGGGCCATACCCACAGCTGCATTTTCAAAAATACCTCTAAAAAGTTCTTCCCTTTCCCTAAAAGCATGCTCTAACTCTACTCTTTTTGTTACATCTCGAATTACAGTTAATAAATTCATGACATCATCACACATAAAAGAGACACCTGCAATTTCAGCATACATTGTAGTGCCATCATTTTTTATAAGTTTTTGTTCCATGTAGGGTACGCTGGTTTCATTACTAAGTAATGTTTCTATCCTCTCCTTCACTATATCATTGTAATCAGGATGATTATTTATTATGGAGTTTATAGACTTTCCTATGAGTTCTTTCGGATTATCCGTACCTGCTAGTTTAGCTCCAGCTTTATTTGTGTAATATAACTCATCTCCCCTATGAATATAAGTGCAAATCGGCGACAACCCAATGACACTTTTAAATAAGTATTCACTCTTTCGTAATTTACTCTCTGTTTCTTCTAATCTTTTTTCCAATTCCTCAATACGCTTCTTTAAAAGGTTTACATTTTCATTCTCATACATCTTAACTACCCCTCCCACCCTCTAGTTAGAACAATATTCAAAATGAATTATGTTAAGCATTATTTCTATGCAGCTAGTAAAAATCCTTTCAATATGAAAGAGAATTTCGAATATTTTAGTTCTAAATTTACAAAATAAGCCATAGTTAATTTTCGTATAAAAAAAAGGCCCCTTAAGGAGCCTCCTTCTAAAGAGGTTATATTTTCTTCAATCCAATATCATCATTTCTTCTATATCAGCTCCCGGCGGTACTATAGGTACTGCCATAGCATCCTTGTCTACGAGGCAATCAACCACAACTGGTCCATCATATTCTATGGCCATCTTTAGTGCATTTTCTACTTCTTCATTTGTATTTATGCTAATTCCTAGCGCACCGTAAGCTTCACTTATTTTAGCAAAGTTTACTCTTTTTTCAGACGTAGTTTGTGAAAATCTCTTTTCATAAAAAAGGTTTTGCCATTGTCTTACCATTCCCAAAACGCCGTTATTGAGTACTATTATCTTAACCGGTATATTATATTCCACCACTGTAGCTAGTTCATTACAGTTCATTTTAAAACTTCCATCCCCCGCTATATCAAACACAGCTGTCTTTTTACCCATGCTGGCACCTATAGCGGCACCAAAGCCATATCCCATAGTTCCAAGGCCGCCCGATGTTATAAAGGTTTTTGGTTTCTTATATATATACCCTTGAGTTGCCCATATTTGATTTTGTCCAACTTCTGTGGTTATAATAGCCTCTCCCTTTGTAAGCTCATACAGTTTTCTTATAAGATAAACAGGATTTACTGAATCTTTAGGATTTATCCTTAAAGTTTTTCTTTCATCCTTGTTTATTAGATTTAAAGCAAATTTTGTCCATTCAGTTTCTTTTCTTTCTTCTAGCCTATTATTTAATTTTGTAAGTATATCTGAGATATTCCCTATAATCCACGAATTAGCTTCGATGTTTTTACCTACTTCAGCTTCATCTATGTCTAAATGTATTACTTTTGTATCTTTTGCAAAGGTGTTTGCATTACTTATAACTCTATCACTAAATCTAGCTCCAACAGCTATTATAAGATCACTCTCGCAAATACATTTATTAGATGCCAAAGTTCCATGCATTCCAACCATTCCAGTAAACATAGGATGTGTTCCATCGAAGGATCCAAGTCCCATCATTGTAGAGCAAACAGGAGATTTTAGTTTATTTTGAAATTCTTGAAGCTCTTCTTGAGCATCCGAAATATTACATCCTCCTCCTACTATAATAACGGGCTTCTTACTTTTATTTATTATTTCTACTGCATTTTCTACTTCATCTTCATTAATGGGTTTATTATTAACATACTCTATTAATTCTAATGGCGTATATTCACATATTGCTGCAGTTATATCTTTAGGTATATCTACTAAAACCGGTCCTGGTCTTCCATGTTTTGCAATTGAAAAGGCCTTTCTCATTACAGGTGCTAAGTCCTCTACATTTTTAACAATAAAATTGTGTTTAGTTATAGGCATTGTAATATCCAGTATATCAACTTCCTGAAAGGAGTCCTTTCCTATTAAGCTTGTGGGCACTTGGCCTGTTATTGCTACCATAGGAACAGAGTCCATATAGGCATTAGCAATTCCTGTTACAAGATTTGTAGCTCCTGGACCTGAGGTAGCAATACATACTCCTACCTTTCCCGTAGCTCTTGCATACCCATCTGCAGCATGCGCAGATCCCTGTTCATGGGCTGTACGTATATGGGTTATACCCTCAAAGGAATATAACTCATCATATATATTCAGCACTGCTCCTCCTGGATAGCCAAAAATAGTATCGACTCCTTGTTCTTTTAAGCATTCAAGTATAATCCTGGCACCTGTATACTCCAAATTAATCACTCCTTTACATCTTCAAAAACCGCTCCTTTGCAGGCTGAGGATACTAATTTTCTATAAATTTTTAAGTATCCTTCTACAGACTTCATCTTCCCCTGAGGTTTTCTCTTTTGTAACTCTTCTTCATCTACTAATAGATTTAATTTCTTATTTTCTATATCTATTTCAATAAGATCTCCTTCTTTAACCAATGCTATTGGCCCACCTTCTGCAGCTTCTGGTGAAACATGGCCTATAGCAGCTCCTCTTGTTGCTCCTGAGAATCTTCCATCTGTTATAAGAGCCACAGTTTTATCATATCCCATGCCTGCTAAGAGAGCTGTAGGCGATAACATTTCTCTCATTCCAGGGCCACCCTTAGGTCCTTCATACCTTATTACCACTACATCACCGTGATTTATTTCTCCACCCATTATTGCTTCTGCTACTTCTTCTTCACTATCAAACACTCTAGCTTTTCCCGTATGCTTCATCATTTCTGGTGCCATAGCAGATTTTTTTACAACAGCTCCATCTGGTGCTAAACTTCCCTTAAGTACCACAAGTCCTCCAGTACTGCTGTAAGGAGCATCAATATCCCTTATTACTTCATTGTTTTTAACTTTTGCATTCTTTACATTTTCATAAATACTTGCTGTTGTTACAGTTAAACAATCCTTATTTATAAGATTTTTACTAGCTAGTAAATTGATTACCGCTGGCACTCCTCCTGCCATATGCAAATCCTCTATATGATGATGCCCTGCTGGACTAAGTCTGCATAGGTTTGGAGTTTTATTACTTATTTCGTTAACTTTATCAAAATTTATTTCTACTGATACTTCTTTCGCTATTGCTGGTAGGTGAAGCAGTGAATTAGTAGAGCATCCTAATGCCATATCTACAGTTACTGCATTCATAAATGCATCCTTTGTTAAAATTTCAGATGGCTTAACGCCTTTTTTAACAAGCTCTACAATTTTCATTCCTGTCTTTTTTGCAAGTCTTAATCTTTCTGCAAAAACTGCTGGTATGGTTCCATTGTATGGAAGCGCCATTCCTAAAACTTCTGATAAGCAATTCATAGAATTTGCTGTAAACATTCCAGAGCAGGAACCACAGCCAGGGCATGCGGTATCTTCCATTTCAAGTAGTTCTTCCTCAGTCATTTTTCCAGCTTTAACTGATCCTACTGCTTCGAACATAGCACTTAAATCAGTTGTTTTTCCATTAGTTTTTCCAGCCAGCATAGGGCCACCACTTACAAGTATTGAAGGTATATTAACCCTTGCTGCTGCCATAATCATACCTGGAACCACCTTATCACAGTTAGGAAGTAAAACTAATCCATCAAAGGAATGGGCGTTTGCAACAATTTCAACACTATCAGCGATTATTTGTCTAGAAGGAAGGGAATAACTCATTCCCTTATGATTCATAGCTATTCCGTCACATACAGCTATAGTACTAAATTCAACAGGTACTCCCCCTGCAAGTCTTATTCCATCTTTAACAGCTTGAGCAATTTTATCTAAATTCATATGTCCCGGCACTATTTCACTATAGGAATTTGCAATACCTATAAGTGGTCTATCCATCTCTTCATCTATAAAACCCAGAGCTTTAAAAAGAGAACGATGAGGTGCCTTTTCTAAGCCTTTTCTACATGCATCTGATTTCATGCAAATCCCTCCTTAGATTTCTGATAAAACAAGTTCTCCCATTTCCTTTGTTCCAACCTTTGTCATACCTTCTGTCCATATATCTGAAGTTCTATAACCTTTTGCTAGAACATTTTTAACTGCATTTTGTATATCCTTTGCCGCTTCTGTCATATTAAATGAATAATCAAGCATCATAGCTGCTGAAAGTATTTGTGCTAGTGGATTTGCTATGTCTTTGCCTGCTATATCTGGTGCAGAACCATGAATAGGTTCATACATTCCGTAGCTACCTTCTCCAACACTTGATGATGCAAGCATTCCTATTGATCCTGTAAGCATAGAAGCTTCATCAGATAATATATCTCCAAAGATATTATTTGTAAGCATTACATCAAACTGTGAAGGGTCGCGTACAAGCTGCATAGCTGCATTATCAACATACATATGATTTAACTCAACTTCTGGATATTCCTTTGAAACCTCTATTACAACTTTTCTCCAAAGTCTTGAAGCATCTAAAATATTTGCTTTATCTATAGAAGTAACTTTCTTTCTTCTTTTCATTGCTGATTTAAAAGCTACATGAGCAATTCTTTTTATTTCATCTACATTATAGCTTTCTGTATCATAGGCTGTTTCCACTCCGTTTTCAACTACCGTATCTCTCTTACCAAAGTAAATTCCACCTATTAATTCTCTTACAACTAAAAGATCTATTCCTTTTTCTACTAGTGCATTTTTAAGAGGGGATGCTGATTTTAGTTCTTCAAAAACCTTTGCTGGTCTCAAATTTGCATAAAGTCCTAATCCTGATCTTAGTCCTAGAAGGGCTTTTTCAGGTCTTTGATCTCCTGGAAGGTGATCCCACTGCGGCCCTCCAACTGCTCCTAAAAATAATGCATCACATTCTTTGGCTTTTAGTAAAGTTTCCTTTGGAAGAGCTTCTCCATAAGCATCTATGGCACATCCTCCTGCTTTCAAATCCACATAATTAAATTTTGTATTATACTTTTCTGATATTTTATCTAAAACCTTTAAAGCCTCTTTTGTTATTTCAACGCCTATACCATCTCCTGGTATAACTGCTATTTTAAATTCTTTCATGTTTGTCCCTCCCTAAATTAAAATAATCCTTTATTTACGCAATTTGCTAATCCATCATTTTTCATTATATTTAACATAAACTCAGGAAAGGCCTGTGCCTGATATTCCTTATCTAATGTAATATTTTTTATTATTCCTTTTTCAAAATCCACTTCTAACTCATGACCGTTTTCTGCAGCATTTACAGCTTCCTCACATTCAAGTATCGGAAAACCTATATTTACTGAGTTTCTATAAAATATTCTTGCAAAACTTTTTGCTATTACGCAGGAAACTCCAGCTGCTTTTATACATATTGGAGCATGTTCTCTTGAAGATCCGCATCCAAAATTTTTACCTGCAACTACAATGTCTCCTTTGGTTAACTTTCTCAAAAAGTCTTTATCCAAATCTTCCATGCAATATTTTGCTAATTCCTCTGGAACAGATGTATTTAAATATCTAGCCGGTATTATAACGTCAGTATCTATATTATCTCCGTATTTTAAAACTTTACCTAATGCCTGCATCTATATTCCCTCCTCTGGTGATACGATTTTTCCTGCTATGGCAGATGCTGCAGCTACTGCTGGACTTGCTAAATACACTTCACTTTCCGGATGTCCCATTCTTCCAACAAAATTTCTATTTGTAGTAGCTATAGCTCTTTCCCCTGCTGCTAAAATCCCCATATGTCCTCCAAGACAAGGGCCACAAGTTGGTGTACTAAATACTCCTCCTGCCTCTACAAATATCTTAGCTAATCCTTCTTCTAAGCACTGTAAATATATATTTTGCGTTCCTGGGAATACTATAAGTCTAATTCCCTTTTTAACTTTCTTGCCTTTTAATATAGAAGCTGCAACTCTTAAGTCCTCCATTCTTCCATTAGTACAAGAACCAATTACTACTTGATCGACTTTCACTTCTCCAACTTCATCTATAGTTTTAGTGTTTTCAGGTAGATGTGGGAAAGCTACTGTAGGCTTTATAGCACCTAAATCTATTTCATAAACTTCGCTATACTCTGCATCTTCATCAGCTTCAAATATAGTTGGCTTTCTATCTGTACGTCCATTTATGTATTCTAAAGTCTTATCATCTACAGGGAATATTCCATTTTTAGCACCAGCTTCTATAGCCATATTAGCTATGGTAAATCTGCCATCCATTGAAAGCTCTGCTACTCCTTCTCCAGTAAACTCCATTGATTTGTAAAGTGCACCATCTACTCCAATCATACCTATGATATGAAGTATTAAATCCTTACCCGAAACCCATTTAGAAAGTTTACCTTTTAAAACAAACTTTATAGCTTCTGGAACCTTAAACCAAGCTTTACCTGTTGCCATTCCTACAGCCATGTCAGTACTTCCTACCCCTGTTGAAAAAGCTCCTAATGCTCCATAGGTACAAGTATGAGAATCTGCTCCAATTACCACATCACCTGGAATTACTAATCCTTTTTCTGGTATTAGCGCATGTTCTATTCCCATTTCCCCTATTTCAAAGTAATTTGTTATCTCTTTTTCACAGGCAAATTCTCTAATAAACTTACAGTGCTCTGCTGATTTTATGTCCTTATTAGGAGTAAAGTGATCAGGCACTATTGCTATCTTATCTTTATCAAAAACTTTATCAATGTTCATGCTGTTAAAGGCTTTAACAGCAACTGGTGTTGTTACATCATTTCCTAGAACTAAATCTAAGTTTGCTGTTATTAACTGCCCTGTCTGTACATAATCTAAACCTGCATGAGCTGCAAGTATTTTTTGTGTCATAGTCATAGGTTTTTTCATAATATGTCATCTCCCTTTTACTGAATTAATTTATATTCAACAGAATCTGTTAGTGCTTTAAAACTAGCTTCTATTATGTCATTTGAAACTCCAACTGTACTCCATATTGAGCTTCCATCTGTAGATGTAATTATTACCCTTACTTTTGCATCTGTAGCCTTATCTCCATCTATAACTCTAACTTTATAATCAGTTAAATACATACTTGATATAGACTTATAAAAAACTGTTAGTGCTTTTCTAAGGGCTTTATCCAATGCATTTACTGGACCATTTCCCTCTGCAGCTGTGATTTCCATTACTCCATTCACCATTATCTTCATGGTTGCTAAAGCATTGGAAACTCCTGTATCTGATTCTCCCATCATTACTTTATATTCAACAAGTTGAAAGGATGGCTTAAATAGTCCTAATTCTTTTCTAACTAAGAGTTCAAAACTACCCTCCGCCCCTTCAAATTGATATCCTTCGTATTCTAAATCCTTCAACTTTTTCAGTATCCCCTTGGTTTCTTCTGAGTCTTTTGTTATATTGGGATTTAAAGAATTTATAAAAGACATAATAGTACTTCTTCCAGAAACCTCAGACATGAGAATTTTTCTTTCGTTACCAACCAAATCCGGTGATATGTGTTCAAAGGATGTGGGATTTTTATAAACAGCATCTATATGCATACCGCCCTTATGAGCAAAGGCACAACTTCCAACATAGGGCTCTAATTTATTTGGAGTAACATTACTTACCTCGCTAATATATCTATATGTGGATATAAGCTTTTCTAAATTTTCATCCTTTATTGCTTCATATTTCATTTTTAAATTTAAGTTTGCTATAATTGTGCTTAAATTTGCATTACCGCATCTTTCACCAACCCCTGTAAAAGTGCCTTGTACTTGGGCTACTCCACACTGGACAGCTATTAAAGAATTAGCTACAGCAGTGCCTAAATCATTATGACAGTGTATTCCTAAGTTATTAAATTCTAAGTCTTTCACAACATAATTTAATATCTTTTGAACTTCCATAGGCATGGTGCCACCATTTGTATCACAAAGTACAATCCAATCTGCTCCCGCTTCCTTAGCTGTATTTATAACATTTAAAGCATATTCAGCATCATTTTTATAGCCATCAAAGAAATGTTCTGCATCAAATACAACTTCTTTATTTAAAGCCTTTAAATACTCTATGGTATCTCTTATCATTGACAAATTTTCATCTAGGGTAGTCTTAATTATTTCTTCCACATGGAAACTCCAAGCCTTTCCAAATACAGCTAAAACCTCAGCATCGGATTTTACAAGACTACTTAATTCTTTGTCTTCTTCTACCTTTATATTAGGTCTTCTGGTACTTCCAAAGGCACATATTTTAGAGGTTTTTAAATTTAGCTTTTTTACTTCCTTAAAGAATTCTAAATCCTTAGGATTTGATGATGGATTTCCTGCTTCTATATAGCTCACTCCTAGATTATCTAGCTTTTCTACGATTTTAAGTTTATCAGTAACGCTAAATGAAATCCCTTCTGCCTGAGCCCCATCCCTTAATGTACTATCATAAATGTGTACCCTTTTATTCATACCTATCACCTAACTCTCATCAATCATCTTATTTATTGCATTTATATACGAACGTATACTTGCCTCCATAACATCTTCCGAAATATCCTTACCTACAAAAATATGTCCCTTTTCATCTTCTATTTTCACTGTTACCTCTCCCAATGCATCCTTTCCATCAGTTACAGATGCTATAGAGTAGTCCTTAAGGTTTATATTCATACCTATAGTTCTTTCTACAGCCTTAAATGCTGCATCTACAGAGCCATCTCCTACTGCAACCTCAGTAAATAATTCTTCACCTTTTAATATTTCTACTGCTGCTGTACAAACTATGTTGTTTCCAGTGTTTATTTGGAATGATTTAAGCTTATAGGTTTCATTGAAGTATTTTTTAGCATGTACAATTGCTTCTATATCCTTAGAAGTTATGGTTTTCTTCTTGTCCGTTAACTCTTTAAATTTTTCAAAGGCATGTTCCAATTCTTCCTTATCAAGATCAATATTCATATCCTTTAAATAATTATCAAAGGCATGCTTTCCTGAATGCTTACCAAGTACAATACCTGAATTATTATTTATTCCAACTGATTCTGGAGTAATAATCTCATAGGTGCTCTTTTCTTTAAGAACTCCATCTTGATGTATACCTGATTCATGAGCAAAAGCATTACCTCCAACAATAGACTTATTAGGCTGTACATTCACACCTGTTAAGGAACTTACAAGCTTGCTCGTTCTATAAATTTGCTTAGTATTTATATTAGTAAATGCACCTAAAGAATTTTTTTTAAGGTCTATAGCCATAGCTATTTCTTCTAAGGCTGCATTTCCAGCTCTTTCCCCTAAACCATTAATAGCACATTCTACCTGTGTTGCCCCTGCCATAACTCCTGATAGACTATTTGCCACTGCCAAGCCTAAATCATCATGACAATGTACACTTACGTCTACAGCTTCTATACCCTTGGTATTTTTCATTATATATTCAATAAATTTATAGTAATCCGAAGGCAAAGCATATCCCACTGTATCGGGTATATTAATCACTGTCGCCCCAGCCTTAATAACTTTTTCAAAAATTTCACATAAAAACTTTGGATCACTTCTATATGCATCCTCAGCTGAAAATTCTATATCTTCACATAAGCTTTTAGCATAGGAGAGCATTTGGACAGCTCTTTTTAAGACTTCTTCCTTAGTCATTTGAAGCTTATGCTGCATATGAATATCGGACGTGGCAATAAACGTATGAATTCTAGGTTTTGCCGCTTCCTTTACAGCTTCCCATGCACAATCTATATCACCCTTAGTAGCTCTACATAATGCTGCTACAGTTGACTTTTTGATTTCTTTTGCTATAGCTTTTACTGCCTCAAAGTCTCCTTTAGATGAAAATGGGAAGCCTGCTTCAATGATATCCACATTTAAGGCTTCCAATTGTCTTGCAATCATTACCTTTTCTTTTACATTAAGATTTACACCAGGAGTTTGCTCTCCATCTCTTAATGTAGTATCAAATATTTTTATTCGTCTATCCAAAATTGTCTCCTCCCCTCTAAGACTAAATTTAGTGCCACTTACTCTAATAGCATAAGTGGCACCTATTTATCGATTATGATTTATTGTTTTGTCCAACTCATCATATTTCTAAGTTCAGATCCAACCTTTTCAATTTCATGTTCTGATTCTTTATTTTTTGTAGCATTGAAGAACGGTCTTCCTACTTGATTTTCAATCAACCAATTTTTGGCAAACGTACCATTTTGAATATCTGTTAAGATGCCCTTCATTGCTTTTTTAGCCTCTTCTGTTACTACTCTTGGTCCTGCTATGTAGTCACCATATTCTGCAGTATCACTTATGGAATATCTCATGAAATTTAATCCACCTTGATTAATTAAATCAACAATAAGTTTCATTTCATGACAACACTCAAAGTAAGCCATTTCTGGTTGATAACCTGCTTCAACTAAAGTTTCAAATCCTGCCTTTATTAATGCAGTTAGTCCACCACACAATACAGCCTGTTCACCAAAAAGATCTGTTTCAGTTTCTTCTTTGAAGGAAGTCTCAATAACTCCAGCTCTTGCTCCACCTATGCCTGCTGCATAAGCTAATGCTATTTCTTTTGCATTTCCTGTAGCATTTTGATGTATTGCTATAAGAGACGGTACCCCTTTTCCTTCTAAATACTGGCTTCTAACAGTATGTCCTGGTCCCTTTGGTGCAACTAAGAATACATCTACATCCTTTGGAGGTAGTATTTGACCAAAATGAATTGAGAATCCATGAGCAAATACTAATGCTTTACCTGGTGTTAAATTAGGTTCTATATCTTCTTTATAAAGCTTACCTTGTTTTTCATCATTAACAAGTATCATTATTACATCTGCAGCCTTAACAGCATCTGCAGCAACCATAACCTTAAGTCCAGCTTCTTCAGCCTTGTTCCAAGACTTACTTCCGTTATAGAGCCCCACTATAACGTCTTGTCCGCTTTCTTTTAGGTTAAGCGCATGTGCATGTCCTTGGCTTCCATAACCAATTACAGCAATCTTCTTTCCTTCTAAAACCTCTAAATTACAATCTTGTTCATAATATACTTTTGCCATAATAATAGCCCCCTTGTGATTTTTAAATATTTATTATTATTTAAGAGATTCTACGCCTCTTTCTAAAGCAATAAAACCACTGCTTACTATTTCCAAAATACCAAAAGGCATTAATACATTTTTTAGCCCCTCTAGCTTATTTTCATCCCCTGTAATTTCTATTGTTAAACTTTCAGGTGTAATGTCTGTTATGGAACCTCTAAAAATATTAACTATATTCAGTATTTCCTGCTTACTTTCTCCTTGTGCTTTAACCTTTATAAACATCATTTGTCTACATATAGAGCTGTTTTCATCCAGAACTGATACCTTATAAACATCTTCTAGTTTTTTAATTTGTTTTACTATTTGATTTAATATATCATCCTTTTCAACTTTAGCAATTAACGTTAACCGAGATATGCCTTCTCTTTCAGTAATTCCTGCTGTAACACTTTCTAAGTTATAACCTCTTCTGCTAAAAAGTTGACACACCCTCATAAGAGCTCCTGGATTGTTATCAACTGTAACTGACAAAACATAAGATTTTATCTCAATCATCTCCTTTCAGAGAAAACAAGCTACTTAAACCAAATCTTGTCAGTAATATTATCATATATTTTTTGCAAGGTCAATCAATTTTCTTAAATAATTAAAAATTGCATGATGCCTCCGTCATTTGAATTTAATCCTTCATTTTTTAGCTTATTAAACCTCTGTAAACGTTGCCGTTAAGGCATTTCAGCACCTAGGCTCTTATTAAATATCTGCTGATTTAAAATTATTCATTTATAATCAACTTAGAATTATTTATTTCTATATTCTGAAAATCACAAGAAATTTTAAATTATTTTTGTTTTTCATTCAATTTTCTGTTGACATATGGTGAAAATACCTTTAGAATCTATAATTAAAATATCAAAATTCATGAAAAATTTGCTATTTTGCAAACATGTCGAATATATAAAAATAAATTTATATTTTGTAAGGGGGCTTTTCTATGAATGAATGTTTAGCATTTTATCAAGGGGACTTTGTAAAGGAAAATAACGTAAATATAAGTGTTAGGTCTAAGGCTTTTAACTATGGACTTGCTTGCTTTGAAGGAATACGAGCTTATTGGCATGAAGATAGTAATCAACTTTATGCATTTAAATTAAAAGAACACTATACTAGATTTCTTCAATCCTGTAAGGTTTTAAATATCAAATTGCCTTATAGTGTAGAAGAACTTTGTGATATTACAATTGAACTTTTAAGGAAAAATAATTTTAAATCTACGACCTACATAAGACCTATAGCTTTTAAGGGATCTGAGCATATAGGGCCTACTCTTAAAGATAACGATGATCGTATAGTTATATACTGTCAACCGCTAGGAAGTTACACTGGAAAAGATCGTCTTAGAGTTGCTGTAACATCTTGGACAAGACTAAACGATAATATGCTTCCTCCAAGAGTTAAGGCCACTGCATCTTATTTAAATTCTGCATTGGCTTCATTGGAGGTTACCAGCAGAGGATATGACGAAGCTATATTCTTAACTGCAACTGGTCATGTTTGTGAAGGACCAGGAGAAAATATATTTATGGTTAGAAGAGGTAAACTAATTACACCTCCTCCTTCAGATAACATATTAGAGGGTATAACTAGAGAACTTGTTATGCAAATAGCAAGGGAAGATTTAGGTATAGAGGTAGTTGAAAGAAGCATATCAAGAACAGAGCTTTATGCTGCTGATGAATTGTTTTTCAGTGGTACCGCTATGGAAGTTACCCCAATTATTGAGGCAGATGATAGAATTGTTGGTAATGGAGAACCTGGCGAAATATGCAAAAGAATTAAAGAAGCATTTTCAAATTTAACCGTAGGCAAGATTGAAAAATACAAAGATTCTTGTACTGCTGTTTATTAGCATAAAAGTGCCACCCACGTGACAAGTGGCAAGTTGAAATTAGTTTTCAAGCAAGTTCTGGGTACAGATTGCAAATCACAGAATAAAAGGTAGCTCCCCCTACCACTATTCTATGCTATGTGCTGTACCCTACTTATAAAGTAGCAGCTATACGCCAAATTTAAAAATGCGGCATTATTTAGCTGCTATGTATTTTTATTTTCAACATCTTTACCAGTTTATTTCTAGGCCAACACCAACTTCTTTTACTGGTAAAACTTTATGTATTTCTGCTTTAACGATAAATGAAGTACAATGACAAGGATATAATTCTTTTATGTTGTTCTGTTTTAGATAATCAATAGTTTTACTAACCTGCTTAGTTACTTCAAACAAATGAAATCCTCCTATAACTCCTAATACTCTATTATCTTTACACACTTCTTTTGCATATTCTATTATGTTACATATTCCACTATGAGAACATCCTGTAATAATATAAATACCCTTTTCACTCTTATAAACAAGTGCAGTATCATCTCTTACATAGTCGTCAATTGAATTCTTCCCAACAATTTGTTTGCCAATAGGCTTTCTTTCTTCGAAATGATTTATTTGTGGTATTTCTCCTAAAAAAGTTATGTTTTTACTAACCTTAATAGGTTTTTTTGAAAGAATTAGATTACATTTTTCTTTTAGTTCTTCCTCTAAGATAGGAGCGCAAATTTTTAAGTCACCTACTGCTTTTTCTTTAAATGCATCCGGGTGAGCAATAATGGAAATATTATTTTTATGTTCTTGTTCAAAATAGTATTTTAATCCTCGTGTATGGTCATCATGACCATGTGAAATAACGATAGTACTTACACTTTCTAAATCTACCCCTAAGGCATTTGAGTTTTTGATAAATAAATCAGAATATCCTACATCCAATAATAGTCTAGTATCTTCATCTTCAATATAGTACGAAACGGCAGGTTCGCCGTAATAATATTGGTCAATATATGTGTTGTTATCTACTAAAACTTTTAGTTTCACATTTTCATCTCCTTCATCTATTAATTTGTTGTATTTAATTCACTAAATCTTACTTAATATTTAAAAAAGCATAGGTTTATTATTGATGAATTTAATAAAATACTTAAACATAAATCAAATAACAATTCTAATAAAATATTGTTAGTATTAGAAATAAAGAAAAAACCACTATTCCTGTTATACCAGAAGCTCTTAAGAAAAAAATCCTGGAGTCATCAACATGTAACTCCTGCATGCGAAATATAGTTCTAATAATATTTGCTACTTTCAAAGGCTTAACCGCTAAAATTAAAAATAAAATGATAAGTATAATGCATATAATTTCTGTAAAAAATATAAATAATCCCCCAATTAAAATTTAATTATTTCCCCATAATATACAATTTAGCCTTTATAAATATATTCTATTCCAACCTTACAAATCCTTTTTAGAACCTACCTACCATACTTTTCATCTAGATAAAATTCACATTGTATTATTATATTTATTGCAAATGTCAAAACAGCCACTGAGAAGAAGTGTCCTAGTTTTCTAGTCCCCTTACTACTTCTTCTTAACGGCTGTTTATATTGTCCCAAATAAAATAGATGATATATCTTAAGGTGTCTAAACATCTCTTTATTTCGGAATAAGCCGGATGATTTTATCATCTGATATACGAGGATTACCTCTGCCATCTCTATTGCTTGTTGTCAAGTAAATTGATCCATCTTTCCCCTGGATAACTTCCCGCAAACGTCCATACTCATTCTTCAACAATGATTCTACATTTCTAACTACTGTTCCATTTCCATTCAAAAAGATAGCTAGTAGTTGCTGTCCACGTAAACAAGCAACCAGTAATTTTCCTTGCCATGGTCCTTGATTTACGAAGGTAATACCAGAGGGCGCCCATGTAACTTCTCCGCTGTGTATCAATGGCTTTTGTGTTACAACTTGTGCGGAGGTTTCATCTCCTTGAACAAGAGGCCAGCCATAATTAGCTCCGGGTTTTATTATGCTTATCTCATCATGTGCTGTCTGTCCATGCTCTGATGCATACAATACATTTCTTGAATTCCATGCTAAACCTTGTGGATTTCGATGACCTAAGCTATAAACAGGTGAATTACTAATTGGATTATCCTTAGGAATGCTGCCGTCTAATTCTATCCGCAGTATTTTTCCGGCTGTACTACTAGAATCTTGTGCCAATGCAGGATTCCCTGCATCTCCCGTTGTTATATACAATTTCTTATCCGGACCTATCTTTAACCTTCCTCCATTGTGAATTCGTCCCCCAGGGATTTTGTTTAGAAGAACCCTGTCGATGGATGCCCTGTTATTGCTTTCAACTAATCTAACAACACGGTTATAGATTCGGTTACCCTCTGCATATGAGTGCATAACATACATATAACGGTTTTGTGAATGATTTGGGTCTAGGGCAATACCCATCAGGCCTCCTTCTCCCTCACTTACAAAGGGCGCAGGAAGTGTAATCAGTGGCTGCAAAAGAAGTTTACCATTTTCAATAATTCTAATTGCTCCAGACCGCTCAGTAAAATATAGTTTGTCTTCATTGCTTATATCTATGGCCCAAGGCACATATAAGTTTTCAGCGATAACTTCAATCTCATAAGGAAATTGCCTTGATGCGCTAGTCTTTGCTTTGATATTAATTATATTATGAGCACGAAACATCATATTAGACAAAGCATTGTAAATTGCATTTTTCATACTGTTATCCTCCAAACTTAATCTAATTATTATATTATTCGTTTAAGAGGCTAGCTGTACCATTTTAATAGACAAATCCTAATGAAAAATCATATTGATTTAAATGACTTACAAAGTATTGGCAAATACAAAATGAAACATTAATATCCAATTATTCTTAGACATCAATGTTTCCTTTATCATATACAGCATCCTTATTTATCGATAAAATATAAGCCTGCTGGATAATAATTTATATTACAACTTTTATATAGTGATACTTAAATGCAGGCCACGAGCTTCTGTAGGGAATATTTACTGCTTCAAAGGAATGATGAGTAACAAGTGGTCCGCTTGCTGAAAAACCTGTCACAATTGTAGAATGAAATATATGTCCTCTTGTATCCTCAAAAAATATTAGATCACCAAGCTCAAGATCATTTTTGTTTGTAAGCTCGAATCCTTTTGTATAGACTGAGTTATTTTCCTCGTTCACTCTCAGGTAATAATATAACGAATGGGCAATTGTCCAACTTAAAGCCCAGGTATCCTGTGATCTATTTGCTCCATGTCTATACCACCAGGGTCTCGCGTCGTTGAAATCCATCTGTGCACCACCTGCTAGCAAGCATTGAGAGATAAAATTTGCACAATCACCACTGCTGTCATTTATTAATGGGAAATACCTGTAGTTTGGATTAGGTTTTAATCCGTAGGTAAGTGCATAATTTACAGCAGCACTTCTTATATATTTATTCTGTCTTTGAAAAGTTGGTATATAATACATATAATATTCCTTGTAAATGCTATCACTTATATATTATGATACAAATGATGAATTGACATCAATTAACTGCAGAAATATGAAAATCTTTCAAAAGTATAATTTTATCCTTATATTGGCATATTATCAACATGACCTTACTAGCATTTCTTAAATCCTTATCTTTCAATAAAATATCTTTCATATTTCCTATTATAGAATTTTCACAAGGCATATGGTATAATTTTCTAGCACAATTCAATATAGTTGAATGTGGGCTACTTGCTATCACTCATCCCTGTTGAAGGGAGGTGATAAAATGAGTAATGACGTTTTAATGTTATTATTTGAAGGTGGATTATTCTTGATTTCACTATTAACGTTAATAGTGTTACTTATAGAAAAAATCTCAAAAAAATAGTAGCCCCCATCTCGCAATTGGTTAGCTACTATTTTAATTAAACATTTAATAGTGATATCAGTTGCCTAAACAACTAGAATTGTATGTTATAGGGTGTTACCAGCACCCTATTTTATTTTGCTCATTTATACTTATATTATATCAAATATTTTAGAAAGTTAAACCCATTTTATATAAGACTTTTAGGATTTATATAGTATAATACTACTATTCTAATAAAACCACATAAATTTACACATCATTAGCACTACTTGCCACTTGCCACGTGGGTGGCACTTTACACTTACAAAATTAAACCTATTTTATATAAGACTTTAAAATTCAACATTGATCGTAGTTGAAGCTTTATCTTTACTGCCATCTACATTATAAACTCTAAACACTAAAATTCCATCATCCCCAGGTGCTACTTTAATACCATCTACTAAACCATTATAAGTATTTGCAAACTTACCTTTTATTATAATTGTAAACTGTCCAATAATTTGATCAGTTCCTTTGTCATAGTGACCATCCGAATTTTGATCAATATACAAAATATTATATTTAGTCTCTGCTGTATTATTTATATCTAAGCGAATCTTTTTAGATGTTGAACTGGTAAGTGTAATAACGCCTTTGGTAATAACCGGATCCTTATCTTTTGATTCCTCAGCTTTTAATATCGATGCATAGTTAAATGTCTTAGAATACTTAGGCTTCTCAATTTCTTTGAACTCTACTGATTTAATAGGATTTTCTTCTTTAACTGTTAGCTCTAACTTAACTTTATTCATATATCCATTCAGCTTTCCAATATATGTCTGTTTCCCTAACTTGCTTGTATCAACTTCTGAAATATCCCATATTACACCAACTCCCTTTTTTATACTTCCATCACTCATTGTTGCATCTACTTTAGTTGGTAATGTATAGTTATCTCCAAAATTTACACTATGAGTTAGTAATGTTATAGGATTTACATTTAATGTGAACTTAATTTCACTATCATACCCACCTACTGTTCCCGTATAGGTTGTTTTACCTTTACTACTCGTTTTTGCTTTTGATGGGTTCCACTTTACCTCTACAGACTTTGTCCTTCCATCACTCATTGTTGCTGTTACTGTAGCTGGTAATGTATAGCTATCGTATTGATTTACTGTTGCACTTACTATTGAGCTTATTGATGTTATTGAATTTATTATTAATGTTAATTTAACTTTGCTTTTATATCCATTAACTGTTCCTAAATAATCAGGTTGCGTAATCTTACTTGTATCTATTTTTGACGTGTTCCACTTTACTTCTAAAGATTTTGTACTTCCATCACCCATTGTTGCTATTATTGTTTTTGGTAATGTATAGGTGCCATTTATGTCTATTGTTTCAATAATATCATCTATTGATGCTATTCCAATTACCGTTAATTTTAAATTAACGTTTTTATCATATCCACTTACTGTTCCTGTATAAGTAGTTTCTCCAGCTTCACTTGTCTTTGCCTTTGATGATTTCCATTTTACCTGTACAGCCCTAGTACTTCCATCACTCATTGTTGCTGTCACTTCTTTAGGAAATGTATAGCTGTCATTTATATATACTTTATCATTTACATCTTCTATTGAGGATATTGGACTTACTGTTAATGTTAATTTAACTTTGCTGCTATATCCACTCACTGTTCCATTATAAGTATATGTACCTACTTTATTTGTAACTGGTTTTGACGGACTCCAGCTTACCTTTACATCCCTCGTACTCTCATCACCCATCACTGCTGTTAGCGTAGTTGGTAATGTAAAACTATCATTTATATTTATTATTTTATTTATGTTTTCTACTGAGGTTACTCCTATTACTGTTAATATTAATTTGACTTTGGTACTGTATCCTGCAACTGTTCCATTATAAGTAGTTGTGCCTGCCTTATTTACAGTTGCCTTTGATGAGCTCCAAGTTACCTTTACTTCCTTTGTGCTCCCATCACCCATTGTTGCTATTACTGTCTTTGGCATTGTATAGCTGTCATTTATGTATATTTTTTCGCTTATATCAGCTATTGAAACTATAGGTATCACTATCAATGTTAATTTAGCCTTATTACTATAGCCTGAAACCGTTCCACTATAAACATGTACTCCACACTCTTTTGTAACTGCTGTTGATTTATTCCAAGTTACTTTTACTTCCTTGGCACTCCCATCACCCATTGTTGCCGCTACTGTTTTAGGTAATGTATAACTGTCATTTATGTATATTGTTTCACTTATATCAGCTATTGATTCTATAGGAACAACTGTTAATGTTAATTTAACTTTACTACTATATCCAGAAACTGTTCCACTATAATTATATGTATCTGCTTTATTGGTAGTTACCCTTGTTGATTTCCAGCTTACTCTTACATCCTTAGTACTTCCATCACTCATCGTTGCCTTTACTGTCCTTGGTAATGTATACTTGTCATTTATATAAACCGTTTCATTTATGTCATCTATTGAAGATATCGTTATTGCTGGACTTACTGATTTTGCTGCTACCTTATTTATAGTCAACAACCCACTTTGAAATGTATTAAGTGTAAATGGCAGGTTGAAAATTATCATAGATGTTATTACTAAAATCAAAAATATCTTACCAGTCTTTTTAATACTCATCCTTAATCTCCTTTAATGTTATTTTATTTACATATATAATTCTACATTTTATTCTAATATCCTCCTTATTTTCTCATAAAAATTATACTCTCGATTACAAAACCACTTAATATATAATGACATATATTTATTAAATTTTAAAGGCGATTAAATATTTAAAAGTATAGCTCTTTAAATATTCAATCGCCCTAATACATGTGCTTTTATTTTTTTAATAATAAATATATAAAGTATGGTGCGCCAATTAAAGCAACCATAATTCCCGCTGGAATTCCATTAGGCTGAATTATATTATGTCCAATTATATCTGCAAACAATAGAAGCCATCCTCCTATTAAAATAGCAATTGGAATAAATAATTGATTTCTTGGTCCTACTAACGCCTTTGCAATGTGTGGAGCCATTAATCCGATAAATGAAATTGCTCCTGTTACTGAAACTGCTGAGGCTGCTAATGCTACAGCTGCCGTTAAAAGTTTAATACGTTCTTTTTCAACGGATACGCCTACCCCTATAGCTACAGATTCGCTAATTTGAAGTAAATTTAAATGATTTGCTTTATATAATACAAAGGGGATTAAAATAACTAACCATGGAATAACTGCCCAAATAAACGGCCAATCAGTACCCCAAATATTTCCTGATAGCCATTTTGCTATAAACTCCACTTTTATCTGATCTGCCGATGAAATAAGTACAATCATAAGTCCTGAAAGTGCCATTGAAAATCCAACTCCAACAAGAACTAACTTTACAGTTTGTACCCCTTCATATTTGTTATATGAAAACAAGTAGATAACACCAGCTGTAATAAGAGCCCCAGCAAAAGCAACTGCAGGTAACAAATACGTAAATGCTCCCGTATTCACTGGGAAAAATAAAAAGAAAATAGCAATTGCAACACCTGCTCCATTATTTATTCCTATAATACCAGGATCAGCTAAGTCATTTCGAGTAATTCCCTGCAAAATAGCACCAGAGAGTGCAAGTGCCATACCTGCTAACAGCGTAATTATAATTCTAGGCAGGCGAATAGAGAATAAAACAAACTCTTCTTTAAAATCACCTTTACCCAAGATAGTAGGAATAAGTCTATTATAGGATAAGGAAGATTCCCCTATGCCTATCCCTGCAATAATAGTGGCTGCAATTAGTACTAGTAATAAACAAAATGTTAATCGTTGTTTCCTTATTAAAGCTTGTTTAATCATGAGAACATCTTCCCTCCTTTTCGTACAATAAATAAGAAAAATGGTATTCCTACCACTGACATTATAGCTGCTATAGGCGTTTCATATGGAGCATTAATTGTACGAGCAAGTGTATCTGCAAGCAGCATTAAAGTAGCTCCTAAAACGATGGACATTGGTATAATAAATTTATAATCTGTTCCAACAATAGCACGAACCATATGAGGAATCATCAGTCCCACAAATGCCATATTGCCAACAAGTGCAACAGAAGCACCTGCAAGTAAAGTAATCACTATAAAAAGTATTATTTTTATTCTTCTTATATTTTGTCCAAGTCCAATTGCAACTTCTTCACTTAAACTAATGATTGTAAGTTGCTTTGAAAGATACATAGCAGTTGAAAGCCCTATCAAAATAAAAGGAATAACTATCTTAAGCTGACTCCATGAAGTTCCAACTATTCCCCCTGCGGTCCACATAGATACTTGTTTTGACACTTTAAAGTAAATTCCAATACCTTCTGATACTGCATATAAAAAAGCGGAAACTGCCGTACCCGCTAGTACAATCCTAAAAGAGGAAAATCCACCTTTTTTTACAGAACTAATTCCAAACACAAGAATAACTCCAACAGCTGATCCAATAAAACAAACGGCTATAATTATAAAGTAATTAGCTGAAGAAAAAAATGCTATTGTAATAGCTAGTGCTGCATTGGCACCTGCTGTTAGTCCAAGCAATCCTGGATCAGCTAGCGGATTCTTAGTCATCCCTTGCATAACTGCACCTGCAACAGCCAAAGCTGCTCCCACAAAAATCGCTGCAATTTCCCTAGGTAATCTAATTTCACGTACAATAGAAATTTTGCTACCCGCTTCATTGGAAGTAAGTGCAAGCCATACATCTTTAATTGAGATATCTGCTGCTCCAAAAACCATGGCAATAGCAAACATTAAAGTAAGAGCAGCTATTCCTAATAGCAATTTAAGTCCAAATGGAATGAAACCTTTGTTTTCTCTCATCTTCAATTCCGTACCTTTCTTATTTATTAAATAAAGTAAGAGGAACTCTTTGAATAAGAATTCCTCCCCTAGTGTTATTTATCAAGTAAGCTTTTCTTAAATAAATCTAATTGGTATTCTAATGTAATAGGATCATTAAACGAAGCTCCATTTCCATTCATCTCAATTACCTGGTTATTTTTTACCGCAGGAATATTTTTGTATGTGTTTGTTTGTTCGAAGGAATTATCTGCGTTTTGATATTTACTAAATACTATATAATCTCCCGCATATTCCGGAAGAACCTCTGCTGATAATGCATAGTAACCTTCTTTCAGTGCCATTTCCTTTACCTTATCAGGCATCTTTAATTTCATTTCCTGATAAAGTATTTCTGTGCCTCTGGCCCAATTATCACCAAATACATAAAGCTGTTTTTCATAACTTTCTATAACAGAAATAGTTACATTTTCACCAAGCTTTGCTTTAATGTCTTTCCCAGCCTTTTGTGCACGTGTTTTAAAATCATTAATCCACTCTTGTGCTTCTTTTTCTTTATTAATTAACTTACCAACCTCTAAAATTTGTGCTAAGTAATCAACTTTTCCATATGTATATGTAACTGTTGGAGCAATTTTACTCAATTTATCAATGTTTTTATTAGTTGATGCAGCTATAATAAGATCTGGCTTTAACTCAATAATTTTTTCTAAGTTTTCATCAGATACTTCTACAGCATCTTTAACATACTCTTCATATCTAGGGTTAGCTTTAGACCATGTATCTACACCAACAATATTTCCATCTAAGGCCATAACGCTACCAGATACAAATGCATTTAAAACAACGATACGTTCTGGTTTAGCTGGAACTTCAATTGGTCCATTTTCAGATTGATATGTAACCCTCTTTGATTTATTTTCTTCTGTATTTGAAGAGTTGTCCTTCTTTGCTGATTGATTACTACAAGCACTAATAATTAGCGCAAACACTAGTATGAATGGAATTAGTATCTTTTTCATTTTTATATTCTCCTTTTAATAAATTATAAGTAGTACATATTGGTTTGTTTGTTCTCGGATCTCTGCCAATTTCAGCATCAATCTGAAATACTTCTTTCAACACTTTTTTATTAATAACTTCTTCTGAACTTCCAGCTTTTACGATTTTCCCAGCTCTTAAAGCAATTATATAATCAGCAAAGCGGGCTGCATGATTTAAGTCATGCAGAACCATAACAATTGTGCGCTCTTGTTCTACATTTAATTTTTGTAGAAGTTCTAATACCTCTAATTGATGAGCCATATCTAAATAAGTTGTAGGTTCATCAAGAAATATAATTTCAGTTTCTTGAGCTAAAGCCATTGCAATCCACACACGCTGCCTTTGTCCTCCTGATAATGCATCTATGCTGCGAAACTTAAAATCTTTTGTTCCAGTAACCTCTAGTGCCCAATCAATTACTTCGTGATCTCTCTTAGTTAGTTGTCCAAAGCCTTTTTGATAAGGAAAACGTCCATAGGATACCAATTCGCCAACTGTAAGTCCTGTTGTTCCCTCTGGTGTTTGTGGAAGAATAGCAATTTTTTTTGCTAAAGCTTTGGTATCTTCCCTTAAAATATTTTTCCCATCTAGAATAACTGACCCAGATTTATAAGAAATGATACGAGTAATTGCCTTCAGTAGTGTAGACTTCCCACATCCATTTGCCCCGATGATAGTAGTAATTTTTTTATCTGGGATTTCTACACTGAGATCTTTCACAATTAAACGCTCACCGTATCCAATATTTATATTATCTGTATATAGGCGAATCATAGCTTTTCCTCCGTCTCATCGTTGATAATGATAATCTTTATCATTTGATAAAGTTAGTATAATTGCATTTATGCTTAATGTCAATAGACTTTTATTAATTTATTACTAGATAAATATTCCATTTCCTATAAACTGAAAAAGAAACTATCATCTCTGACAGTTTCCTGTAACAATTATAATTTAGAATGATTCACTTTCACATTTTATTTTTATTTATAATATTTAATATATTTTTATTATTAATTACGACCCTTGGAATCTTAATTTGATTTTTTGATATTCCTTTATTTAATAATGATTCCTTTATTAAATTAAAAGTATTTGGTGCTAAAAGTATTACTTTTACCCTACCTAACTTCTTGTTATTTCTAGCTCTATCATAGGCCAAATTTGAATTTCTAATTTCTCTATCCAATGTTTCTTCTAATAATTCAACTTTGTAATTATATATATTATTTTTTAATTCAAAATAAAAAATATATCTTCCAGGTGTAATTGAATTATCTGGCATCGTTGTATAATCTACTAAGTTTAAATTTAACTTTTTCACTGTATTTTTTATAGAGCTAGCTAAATGCTCTTCATTAGTCTTTTCAGACACCATATTAAGTACTTGGTTCTTCCTATATAAAAATTCAACTTCTGGACAATTATTATAAAAGCCAACCACTTTAATAACATCACCAATTCTATATCTATAAAGTCCTGCATAATTTGTGATAACTATTTCATACTTTTCCCCTAATCTTAGCTCATCTAAACAAAAGGTATACTGACTTCCTTCAGCCTCTTCTTTAATAGGAATAAATTCATAAAAAGCAGTATCAGGGACAATTACATACCTTATCTTATTTACATAAGGATTAATTCCAATCATAGCTTCAGTAGCAGCATAGCCTGGAGAATAGATAGGCAATGAATCGGTATAATAATTTACTTTATCATCATATATAGAAAAGTTTGCTCCAGTTACTGTAGCAATATATAGTAAACTAGGCCATATTCTTCTGGCTATCCCCTTAAATCCTTTTTTGAACTCACACTCTAACTTGTCAGCTCTGCTAGCATTAGGAGTAAGAAATTTATTTAAATTCTTTCTAGTAGTTCCATCAATATTTAAATTGTTACTTATACGTCCTCTTCTTATATCTCTTACTAAATCTTGGCTTTTACTCTCTAAAACTCTAAATAAATCTAATATATTTGAAATAAAAACTCCACTTATATATAAAAGTCTAGCTTCTGTTAATCCAAATAATAGATGAAGATAAAGTGCAGCTTCCTTATCCTTTATCTTCATAACTTCTATTGGTGAAGTGTATAGATATGGTAGAATATGCCTTATACCATTCATTCCTCCAGAAGTAGCCGCACATATTGGAGTTCCTCCTTTAGTATAAGTTGTCATAACTATATCAGCTATCATTAAGCCTTTTCCATAATTCCAGTTTTCTTTAAAATTATCATAACTAAATTTATTGGTAAGAAGCGCCATATACTTTGAAGCAATCTTTCTACCTCTCTTAGTAGAAGGAATTAATTTTTGTTTTCCTGTTGTTCCTGATGTATGTCCAAAGTATTCCACATCTTCACTTGTTAAAATTTTCTTTTCGCCATTTGCCATTCGTTCTATATAGTTTTCATAATACCCATACTCTGTTAATGGAACTTGTTTCTTAAAATCCTCTATAGACTTAATATTCCCAAAGTTAAATTTATTTCCAATTTCACTTTTAGAGTTTGCCCTCAATATTTTAAATAGTGCTTCTGAATTTGCTACTCCACAGTTTCTGGTTTCCCTATCAAACTTCTTTTTAACTATTCCTCCACCCTCTATGGCAATTTTATAAAGCGCTTTACTTATTATACTCGTAATCGCACACTCCCTAGGTATTTCTCTGTGATTAATATATGAAAAAAGTTGGAATTTTGCTAATAACTAGTTGCAAAAATATATAACATGTAAAATCATTAACATTAGTGGACAAATGACCTATTCGCTTATGCTAAGAGAATTTAGCATCTAAGTAAAAAATAGCATGCTTGTAATATTGCTACTCGTATTTTAGAATAATAATATGCGTAGAAAATATATAATTAAAGTGAGGTAACAAAATGAAAGTATTACTTATAAATGGAAGTCCAAAAGCTCGAGGCTGTACTTATACTGCATTAAATGAAGTAGCATCGGCTTTAGAAAATGACGGTATTGAAACAGAAATTTTTCATGTAGGAACCAACCCTATTCGTGGTTGCATGGCCTGCGGTGGATGTTCTACTAATAATGATATGTGTGTATTTAGCGATGATACTGTGAATATTGCTTTAGAAAAAGCAAAGGATGCTGACGGATTTATTTTTGGCTCTCCTGTACATTATGCAGGTGCATCTGGTCAAATAACATCCTTTCTAGATAGATTTTTCTATGCTGGAAACAGCTTTCAATATAAACCTGGTGCTGCAATTGTAAGTTGTAGACGTGGTGGTTCAACAGCAGCTTTCGAACAGTTAAATAAATACTTTACCATTTCAAATATGCCTGTTGTATCCTCTCAGTATTGGAATATGGTTCATGGAAATACTCCTGAGGAAGTAAAGCAAGATCTTGAGGGAATGCAGACAATGAGAACACTAGGCAAAAATATGGCTTGGCTTTTAAAGTGTATAAATGCTGGCAAAGAAACTGGAGTTACACTTCCAGAAAAAGAACAACGAGCTGTTACTAATTTTATACGTTAATTCAATAAAAACTATGATTTATCAGGGTAAGAGTATTCTTACCCTGATTTTTAACTCTATTTAAGCGTTTCTAATTGATCTACTAAATATGTAATTGCTTCATCCTTAGTTTGTGGTTCATCATGCCCCCAGACATAAGTATCAAAATGAATTTTTCTCATTAGTGCAATAAAAGACTCAAGCTTATCTTTATCATAATTACCATTGTTATTATAGAAATCTTCACAATTTGCATCACCAACAAACAGAGTTTTTTCTTCAGGTACATAAATTAACACAGAGTCTTCTGAATGAGGCGCCTCAGCTTGGATTAATTCGCAATGAATTCCGCCTAAATCAATTTTTAAGCTTCCGTTAAATTCTATATCTGCAGGGATTACTCTTATCTCTTGCCTGTTTGAATACTCTACTTTGATACACCTATCACACATTTCAATGTCTTCTCCTGTTTCAAGTCTATTTTTCATATCCTCATCAGACCACTTCCATGTTGCAACTTCTTCCAATTTATCATTTGTAAATTTTCCTGCAATTGTCTTCCCTACTACTGAATGCATGCCAAATGTATGATCCCAGTGCCAGTGAGTAATCACTGTATAATCTGGCAACTTCAAATCTAAATTATTTAATTCAGAATAGAATTTTTCTACATGCTTAGATGAATTACCTGCATCTATAGCTAATGAATATTTATCTCCTTTGATATACCCAAGAACTGGTCTATCATTTTCTTCTTCGTTAGGTAAATAATAAATTCTATCAGATATCTTCTTTAGTTCCATACTTTTTTACTCCTTCAACATTATTCCTGATTCTTATATTTCCGTGATAATATTATATCAAATTTGTCTATTGTCATTTGAATACTATTTATGAGCTTACTTACATGATATCCATCAGCCGCTGCATGTGATATTGTTACAGTAAACGGCATTATCCACTTTCCATTTTCTTCATGATACTTTCCGTATGTTATAATTGGCATTAATGCTGGTGTACAGCCGCTACTATAGGTTGAATATCCGGTAAAACTCAACCATGGAACACAAGATATACAATAAAAATTTTTAGGTTGGGTTGGCTTAGCTTTTATGCCTTTAACATTTGAATACTTTTCCATATCATCCTTATAATTATTATAAAATTTATAAAAATCGCTAGTATATTCTGACCACATATCTGAGAACGTATGATCATCATTATGAAAAATTGTATAATTAGGATGAACAATATCATATATTACTAATTGATTATTTTCCCCCAACCTCATGCGAAACTCTGGCATGGAATTTATGTTATAAGTAACACAATAGATAAATGAAGGGTAGAATTTTAGACTGTTCTTTTCTAATGAGTCTTTAAGCAAAGTGACATCAAGATTTGCAGTAATACTATAGCCACACTTAATTTGTTCAGTATAGTATTTAAAATGCTCCCTTCTTTCCCACTTTTCAACATCAACCACCTGAAACATAAACTAACTCCTCCTTAATTCTGATATCTCTTTCTCTGTAAGATTACGCCACTTACCAACATCTATCCCATCAATTTTTATATTCATGATTCTGATACGTTCTAATCTCACAACTGTATATCCAAAGACTTTACTCATTCTTCTAATTTGCTTATTTAGTCCTTGGGTGAGAATAATACGAAAAGTATCTTTCCCTATTCTATTCACTTCACAAGCTCTTGTCTTGACTCCACAAATTTCTACCCCTTCAGACATGCCTTTCATGAAAGAATCATCAAATGGCTTATCCAAAGTTACAATGTATTCTTTTTCGTGCTCATTTTCTGATTCCAAGATTTTATTTGCCAAATCTCCATCGTTGGTCATTAATATTAATCCTTGAGATGCCTTATCTAATCTGCCCACAGGAAAAATATATTCTGGATAATTCATAAAATTAATTATATTACTTTCCACTTCTTTTGATGCAGTACAGGTAATTCCAACTGGTTTATTTAATGCAATATAAATCTTGTCCTTTAATGGGATAGGCTTATTATCAATGAGAATAACATCTTCTTCTTTCACCCACTGTCCTGGACTACAAAGTTCACCATTTACTGTTATTCTATTTTCCTCAATAAGTCTATTAGTATCCCTTCTTGAACAATAACCCAAATTACTAAGAAGTTTATTGATTCTCATTTTAACTCTTTATCCTTTCTATATATGTGTATATAAATTAGTTCATATAAATTCTTATTACTTTTTAATTAATAATGACCTTACCTTTATAAATATTATACAACAAACTTTAAAGTTAATATGTGATAATCTTTAATATTGCAATTAATACTCTCTTCCAACTTATAATACAAATGTTATTTTAATAAAATTTCTAATTAAAAATAAAAGAGGAGTTTATAAGAAAATGTAGAATTATAGAATACAATCAAAATTCACGAACTATTCTGAATACTTGATAAGCTTCAAGGAACATCTATACACTCTAATGCAATACAAGGAGGTTGATGAAAATATATGAATATTAAATCTAAATTAATGACAAGTTATTTAGTGCTGATTGTGTTTTCAGTAGGTATTTTAGGTTTTTTAATCGCTACCAAATCACGAACTGCAGTCTTTAATGAAATAACAGAAAAAAGTGAACGTGTATCAGAACTAATTAGTACCACCATTGATGTTAGAAATAATTTGCTCTTAGAAAAAGTGCACTGTGAGTTATATTATGTGGAAAAGCTAATAATTAATTCAGGTGAAATAATAATAGATGATAAGAAACAGATTCAAGTGGGAAGTTTTATTTTACCTTCTATGTATATTGGTGATCGTAAGTTGCCGCTATCTTCAGCCTTGACTGATGACATAAAACGATCAACTGGGACACTTACCTCCATATTTTTATTAAAGGATGATAAACTAATAAGAGTTTCTACAGATGTTACTACCAAAGATAATAAAAATGCTGTAGGAACTTTCATAAGTAACAGTTCTCCTATTTATAGAAAAATAGTAAATGCTGAGTCCTATTATGATAGCAATCTCGTTGAAGGAAATTGGCTTATAGCAGGATATAAGCCCCTACTAGATAAAAACAAAAAAGTTATAGGTGCAATTGCTTTAGGCTATAAAGCTTTAAATGAGTATTTAGAAAAGACGTTAAGCGACATCAAAATAGGACAAACCGGCTATGTTTATATAATGAATTCAACGGGGGATGTTCTTATTCATCCAAATATAAAAGGACAAAATATTGGTGAGTATGATTTTTCTAAAAAAATGTTTCAAAACAGTAGTGGAGTAATTGAATATAAATTTAACGGTATCTCAAAATTAGCTGCTTACAAGTATTTTGAGCCTTGGGACTGGTATATTGTTACAACTGCTAATTATGACGATTTAAAATCCTCATCTAAATCAATCTTAGATATGACATTAATTACGGTGATACTAATCTTACTAACAGCTTCAATTTTGGCTTTATTCTTAGCTAACACTTTACTTAAACCTATAAACAAACTAAAACACTGTATGGAGATTGCCAGCAGTGGCGATTTAACAATACGTTGTGATATAAAAAGTAAAGATGAACTTGGAATACTATCAAATAGCTTTAATCACATGATAAAGGAAAATAAAAGATTACTAGAGGAAAAAGATAAGTATGATAAATTAAAAACTGAATTCATTGCAAATATGTCCCACGAATTAAGAACACCTTTAAATATAATTTTTTCAGCAGTCCAACTTTCTTCTCTCTATATAAACAATAATCCTGAAGGATTTGCTAATACAAAGATGAATCAACACATAACTATTATTAAACAAAATTGTTATAGGTTGCTTAGACTAGTAAATAATATAATTGATATTACAAAGATAGATTCTGGATTCATGGAATTAAATTTGCAAAAGGCTAATATTGTAGAGGTAATTGAAAATATAACTTTATCAACTGCTGAATATGTCGAAAGTAAATCCAGAGACCTTATATTTGATACAGATACTGAGGAAAAAATTATGAATTTTGATTTAGAAAAAATGGAGAGAATTATGCTTAATCTTATTTCTAATGCAACTAAATTCACAAAACCTGGTGATAAAATAGAAGTTAATATTTATGACAAGGGAGAATCTATTCTTATTTCTGTAAAAGATACTGGTACAGGAATTTCTCAGGATAACTTGCAACAAATTTTTCAAAGATTTAAACAAGTAGGTCCTTTATTAAGTAGGACCCACGAAGGAAGCGGCATAGGTCTATCAATGGTAAAATCCTTAGTGGAGATGCATGATGGAACAATTTCTGCGAAAAGCAAATATGGGGAAGGAACAGAATTTATTATAGAGCTTCCTGTTAAAACAATTTTAGAAGAAGATATATCCGAACCACTAAATAAATCCCCTCACCAGATAAATGTAGAAAAAATACAAATTGAATTTTCTGATATATATAATTAATAGAGTAAGAAAAACCGCCATCTGTGGCGGTTTATTTCTTGTTATAAATACTATTTTATAAACTTATCTATTAATCCAACTAAAGTTCCTACCTCTGGCTTACTTAATTGAGCATCTGCTCCTACAGATTTTCCTTTATGAGCTAACTCATTTGTAATTAGAGAAGAAAATATTATCACTGGAAGTTCCCTTAATATATTGTCCTCCTTAATTTTTCGAGTAAGAGTATGCCCATCCATTTTGGGCATTTCTATATCAGTTATAACTAACTGAACCTCTTTTATAAAATCCTCCCCCTTTTCCATTACTAATTTGTTCAGATAATCTAAAGCTTGTTCTCCTTCATCAAAAGACTTCAAATTAGTGAAGCCGGCTTTAGTTAAAGTCTCTCTTAAGAGTCTTCTTATTAGAGGAGAATCATCTACTAGCATAAGTTTAATATCTGATCTATCCCTATATTCAACATCTATAATTTTATCCTCACTTATTCCAGACTCAGGGTTTATATCTGTAACAATTTTTTCAAAGTCTAGTAAGAAGATTATTTTATTATTTAATATTATGTTCCCTATAATTAAAGGATTGCTTGCAATATCTTCAGGTTTACTTATATCATTCCACCCTATTCTATGTATACCAACTATGCTATCAATATTAAATGCAACTTTAGTTTTATTAAATTCACACAGTATTATTTTATTTTTCTTATTTACTACACTTTGTCCATCTAAAACATATTTTAAATTTACTAAAGTTATTATTTCATTTCTGCATAGAATCAATCCTGCTACTGCTGGATGGGATTGAGGAATTTCAGTTAACTCTTCCATTTCTAGTACTTCTTTAACCTTTATTACGTTAATTCCATAGTGCTTATTATTAACTATAAATTCTAGAATCTCTACTTCACCAGTGCCGCTTTCGAGTAATATACCACTTCCCATAATCAAATCTCCTTTTTATAAATAATATATTTCTTAATAAATATATAAATAGTCAAACTTTCCTCAATGTATATTATATTTCAAATTATGATTCTTTTCTATGTTTTTCTATTTATGTTATCGACTGGCCAGGGTTTATCTTTACAGCATTGCTAAATTAAAAACCACCATCCATTGCTGGAAGGTGGTTCATATAAATTATCTATCTTCATTTGCCACTTGCCATGTGGGTGGCACTTATTTCTTATTTTGTTTTATATTTATTAGCAGATTTCTTTTTTAACTTTTCACCTAAAGTCAAACTTATAAATCTGCTTATTAACTCTTCTTTCGTTGCTTTAGGGTCTATAAATATATCATACTTCTTGCACAACTTTCCAATATCGGATTTACTTATATTATTATCCTTCATAAATGCATTGGCAGCTTTAACGCTATCCATAACAATTATTCTTTTATATATTTCATCACTAGTCATATTCTCACCTCCATTATTTGTTTTTCCCAAGTATAATTATATGTATTAATAATAAAATAACAAGTATTTAGTTATCTAATTAACCGTCCCCTATTACTATCAATATTTATGTGATATTATTAATTGATTTAATAAAGACTAAATATAAATAAGTAATGAAAGGTTTGAAGCATAATGAATTTTAAAGAACTAGGAATTAGTGAAGATATAATAAATGTACTAAGTCACACAGGTATTACTGAGCCAACAGCAATTCAACAAGAAAGTATTAAATTTATTAAAGAAGGAAGAGATGTTATCGCAGAAGCACAAACTGGTACAGGAAAAACCTTTGCCTTTTTGATTCCTATTTTTGAAAACATATCACCTAATGTAAATACAATTCAGGCATTGATTATATCTCCTACAAGAGAACTTGCTATTCAAATAACTGAAGAAGCTATGAAATTTAAAGCTGCTAAAGACATAAATATTTTAGCGGCATATGGCGGTAAAGACATTGGATCTCAATTAAAAAAGCTTAGTAAAAATATTCATTTAATAATTGCAACTCCAGGCAGATTATTAGACCATATCCAAAGAAAAACAGTCGATCTTAGCAAATTAAAAACATTAGTATTAGATGAGGCAGATCAAATGCTGCTTATGGGATTTAAAAATGATGTTGAAGCTATTATAAAGGAAACAAATAAAAAACGTCAAACTTTATGTTTCTCAGCAACTATGAATTCTGAAGTTAAAAAATTAGCCTATAGATACATGAATGACCCTTTAATGGTTGCGGTTAAAAAAGAAGAAGTTACACTTATTAATATTAAACAAGAAGTGGTAGAAACTACAGACAGAAGAAAACAAGATTCTTTATGTAAAGTTTTAGATGAGGATAATCCATTTATGGCTATAATATTTTGTAGAACTAAGAGAAGAGTAGATGATCTTGAAATGGCATTACATAGACGTGGATATAACTGTACAAAGTTACATAGCGATATACTTCAATCAAAACGTGAAAGAATAATAAAATCCTTTAGAAATGCAGATGTTCAGTATTTAATAGCTACAGATGTTGCAGCTAGAGGATTAGATATAAGTGGGGTTAGTCATATATATAATTATGATATTCCAGAAAGTGCAGAGTCCTATATACATCGTATTGGTAGAACAGGAAGAGCCGGTGAAGATGGCTATACTTGTCTATTTATAGACCCAAAAGATAAAAGAACCTTAGAAGAAATAGAAAAATCCATAAAATTTGAGATACCTAGAAGAGAGTTAGATATATAATATTTTAAGCATATGCTCTTATTGATATGGCTATTGTATACTTTCTCTAATCACATAAAATAAAACTCCCTATAATTTTTTTAAATCATAGGGAGTTTAAAAATATTTCAATTCATTTTTTTAACCGCATTTTATTTTCATTAATTAAATCAGTTTTTACTATCCATCAATAGATGCTTCTGCGTGAGATACTGAACTTTTACCTTTTCCTTCTTGATTTTCAACATTTTCATTCTCCTTACTCCAGCACTCAACGTTTACTAATCCATCAATATTTTCTGCATAGAACACTGGATCTTTGCCTTCTCTTTTTTGTGCTATATAATCTTGAGCTACTTTTGAAACTATCTTGCTTAATTTAAATATAACAGCAATATTAAGAAGCGCCATTAATCCCATAAATAAATCTGCTAAATTCCATACCATATCTAATGAAGACATAGAACCTACATATACCATAACGATTACAGCAAATCTAAAAATATTAAGCACCGTTTTACTTCCATTCATAAACTCGATATTTGATTCTCCATAATAGTAGTTTCCAAGTATAGAACTAAATGCGAACATAAAAATACATGCTGCTATAAATATATTCCCCCAAGCACCTACCTGTGAAGTTAATGCCACCTGTGTTAACTGAATTCCTGTAAGCCCTTCCTGTTGATTTGCACCAGAAACTAATACTATAAATCCTGTTGCACTACATATTACTATAGTATCAAGGAAAACACCAAATACTTGCATGATAGCTTGTTTAACTGGATGAGTTACTTCTGCTGTAGCTGCTGCATTTGGTGCACTTCCCATACCTGCTTCATTTGAAAATAATCCCCTTTTAACTCCCATCATAATAGCAGCACCCATTCCACCGCCTGTGAATTGTTTTATCCCAAAAGCTCCTTCAAAAATCATTCCAAATACGTGTGGGACTAGAGTTATATTTTTTAAGATTACAAATAATGCAACTAATACATAAGCTACAGCCATAACTGGAACTATAACTTCTGCAACTTGTGCTATTCTCTTAACTCCACCAAATATAACCATAGCAGTAAGAACTATAAGAATTATAGCACCATAAAGTCTGTTAAGACCAAAAGCTCCTTCAAATGCAAACGTTATAGTATTTGCCTGAACAGAATTAAATATAAGACCAAAGGATATAGTTATAAGTATTGAGAATATAATTCCTAGCTTTCTGTTGCCAAGAGCTTTCTCCATATAATATGCAGGACCACCTCTATAGCCATTTTTATCCTTTACTTTATATACCTGCGCTAATGTATTTTCAACAAAGCTTGAGCCCGCTCCTAAAAGAGCTATAATCCACATCCAGAAAAGTGCTCCTGGACCTCCAACTGAAACTGCAATTGCAACACCTGCAAGATTTCCAGTACCAACATGAGAAGCAACACTTATACAAAATGCCTGGAATGAAGAAACTCCTTTACCATTCTTAGGTTTTCCACTACCTAGAAGCTTAAATGTTTGACCGAAAAATTTGAACTGTGGTCCCTTAAGATAAACAGTAAAATAAAGTCCTACCGCTATAAGTAAAACTATGAGTACATATGACCAAAGTATATTATTAGTAAATGATACAAAAGAATTTAAAAGCTCTCCCATTTTTACACTCTCCTATTAACAATTTTTATTTTTTAAATTAATAAATTTTATCTTATTTAAAATATACTCAGATTAAGCTCTTTTGAAAGTTCTTCCATGACCTTCACTCCACCAATGCTGTTCCCATGCTTATCGAGTGCTGGCCCTACAACTGCTATTCCCATACGATTTGGAACAACAGCCATGATGCATCCACCTACTCCACTTTTAGCAGGAACACCAACATCAACAGAAAACTTTCCAGATGTATCATATAATCCACAGGTTGTCATAATAGCTTTTACTATTCTATTAACTTCTTCTGGAATTAATCTTTCATTTGACCAAGGTGCCACACCATTGTTTGCAATTACCGAAGCTATCCTCGCTATGTCTTCAACAACTACTTCTATTGAGCAGGATTTAAAGTACGCATCTAATGTGTCCTCTACATCTTTTTCAATTATGTTAGCTCCTTTAAGGTAATAGGCTATTGCCCTGTTTGTATTCCCAGTCAATTTTTCTGAATTATAAACTGAATAGTTCACATCTATATTACGATTATTTGCCAACTTCTTCAGCATATTATGAATTCTGCTGAACTTCTCTATCCCATTATCTCCTGCTACAAGGGATGTACAAACTATTGCTCCTGCATTTATAAATGGATTTAACGGCTTATGATTTTGCTGTATTTCTAACTTTAGTAACGAGTTAAATGGGTCTGCAGAAGGTTCATTACCTACCTTTGAAAAAACCACTTCCTTGCCATTATCTATTAGAGCACATATAAGAGTTACTACCTTTGATACACTCTGAATAGTAAATTTTGTTTTATAGTCTCCTTCTAGAATTGAATTACAACTTATGTCAAAAACACATGCTCCGAGAGCATCTCTATTTCCCTTTGCAAGTTCAGGAATATACGTTGCTACTTGTCCAAATTTTGTAATATACCTATTGTTTTCGATTACACTTTTTAAAATCGTTTTCACTAATAATTACCTCCTTCTCAATTTCTGAACACTAATATATATAGCAAAATGCATACCAATGAAAAAACACAATCAAATTTTGAAAAATAGTTACTTTTCTGCATATTGATGCTGAAAATGTTAGAAATCGCACATTTAAAATGCTCGATATCGAACAAGTCGTTCGATATCGAGCATTTTTTATATAGAAAATCATTTTGTGATAGTACATTCATCTTTCTTATATCATCTTCCATTATAGAATCTTTCTACAAATAAAATATCATTATAGTATAACTAATAAAGGGATGGTATCAAAATGCGTATTTATTCATTGTAAGACACCCCCTTATAAAAAACTTATCAATAAGATCTAAATGTAATCTATATCTTTACTCCAGAATTCAACATTTACTAAACTATCAACATTCTCTATGCAGAATGCTCAATCTTTTCGCTATCTTTACTCCAGCATTCAACATTTACTAATCCATCAACATTCTCTGCATAAAATACTGGATCTTTTCCTTCTTTTTTCTGCACTGCATAATCTTGAATTACCTTTGAAACTATCTTACTTAATTTAAATATAACTACAATATTAAGAAGTGCCATTAATCCCATAAATAAATCCGCTAAATTCCATACCATGTCTAATGAAGCCATGGAACCTATGAATACCATACCAATTACCGCAAATCTAAATATACTAAGCACAGTTTTACCTCCATTCATGAATTCTATATTGGATTCACCATAATAGTAGTTTCCAATTATAGAACTAAAAGCAAACATAAAAGTACATGCTGCTATAAATGCGTTCCCCCAATTACCTACTTGAGAAGTTAATGCTGTTTGTGTTAACTGTATTCCAGTAAGCCCTTCTTGTTGATTCGTACCAGAAACTAATATAATAAATGCTGTTGCACTGCATATTATTATAGTATTAAGGAAAACTCCAAACACTTGCATAATTGCTTGGTTAACTGGATGAGTTACCTCTGCTGCAGCTGCTGCATTTGGTGCACTTCCCATACCTGCTTCATTTGCGAATAATCCTCTTTTAATTCCCATCATAATAGCTGCACCAATTCCACCGCCTGTAAATTGCTTTAATCCAAAAGCACCTTGAAAAATCATTGTAAATACGTGTGGAAGTTGACCTATATTTTTCAAAACTACAAATAATGCAACTAACACATAAGCTACAGCCATAACTGGTACTATAACTTCTGCAACCTGCGCTATCCTCTTAACTCCACCAAATATAACCATAGAAGTAAGTGCTATAACAATTATAGCTCCATAAAGCCTGCTAAGACCAAAAGCTTGTTCAAATGCAAAAGTTATAGTATTTGCCTGAACTGAATTAAATACAAGCCCAAAAGAT
This sequence comes from Clostridium sp. HMP27, assembly GCF_000765165.1. Taxonomy (NCBI): domain Bacteria; kingdom Bacillati; phylum Bacillota; class Clostridia; order Eubacteriales; family Clostridiaceae; genus Clostridium; species Clostridium sp. HMP27. Next base: position 58,956 of record NZ_JMFY01000043.1, read on the forward strand.
ACGGTTATAAGCACTGAGAATATAATTCCTAGCTTTCTTTTTCCAAGAGCCTTTTCCATATAATATGCAGGACCACCCCTATATCCATTTTTGTCCTTTACTTTATATACCTGTGCCAATGTATTTTCAACGAAACTTGAACCTGCTCCTAAAAGAGTTATAAGCCACATCCAAAAAACAGCTCCTGGGCCTCCAACTGAAACTGCGATGGCAACTCCTGCAAGATTTCCAGTACCAACGCTAGAAGCAACACTTATACAGAATGCTTGGAATGAAGAAACCCCTTTACCATCCTTAGGTTTTCCACCAGCTAAAAGCTTAAATGTTTGAAAGAAAAATTTGAACTGCGCTCCCTTAAGATATACAGTAAAATAAAGTCCTACTGCTATAAGCAAAATTATCAGTACATAGGACCAAAGTATGGTATTACTAAATGATACAAAAGAATTTAAAAAATTTGCCATTTGTACACTCTCCTCTTAATAATTTTATTTCTAAATACAATAAATTTATTATTTTTAACATATCAAACTAAATATTCTATTATAAAAATTAGAAAATACTTAGATTTAGTTCTCTAGAAAGACCTTCCATGACCTTCACTCCACCAATGCTGTTTCCATGCTTATCAAGTGCTGGTCCTACAACTGCTATTCCCATACGATTTGGTACAACTGCCATGATACATCCACCTACTCCACTTTTAGCCGGAACACCAACATTAACAGAAAACGTTCCAGATGTATCATATAATCCACAGGTTGTCATAATAGCCTTGACTATTCTGCTAACCTCTTCTGGAATTAACCTTTTATTTGACCACGGTGCTACACCATTATTGGCAATTACAGAAGCTATCCTTGCTACATCCTCCACGACTACCTCTATTGAGCAAGACTTAAAATATGTATCTAATGTGTCCTCTACATCCTTTTCAATTATGTTAGCTCCTTTAAGATAATAAGCTATCGCCCTGTTCGTATTTCCAGTTAGTTTTTCTGAATTATAAACTGAATAGTTTACATCAATGTCATCATTATTGGCCAATTTTTTCATCATATTGTGGATTCTACTAAACTTTTCTATACCGTTATCCCCTGATACAAGAGACGTACAAACTATTGCCCCCGCATTTATAAATGGATTTAAAGGCTTGTGGTTTTCATTTATTTCCAGCTTTAGTAATGAATTAAATGGATCTGCGGAAGGCTCGTTACCTACCTTAGAAAAAACCACTTCCTTCCCATTGTCTATAAGGGCGCATATAAGGGTTACTACTTTTGACACACTTTGAATAGTAAACTTTGTTTCATAGTCACCTTCTAAAATTGAATTACAACTTATGTCAAAAATACATGCTCCAAGGGCATCTCTATTCCCCTTTGCAAGTTCAGGAATATACGCTGCTACTTGTCCAAGTTTTGTACTATCCCTACTATCTTCAATTACGCTTTTCAAAATCGATTTCATAAATAATTACCTCCTGCTTAATTTCTGGACATTAATCTTAGCACTAAATATATACAGCAAGATTCATGCCAAATAAGGAACGTAGATAAAATTTAAGAAATGATAATTTTTATGCATATTTATACTAAAATCGCTCGAAAAAGCACATAAAAAAATGCTCGATATCAAACACATTGTTCAATATAGAGCATTTTTATGCATATCAACAAATTTTATAATAATTATTTTATTATATCATTAAAGTATTTTTCCATCCTTCTATTAAGCGCATGTCTTGAAATTCCAAGGAGTTTTGAAGCAGCACTAAAATTTCCTTTTGATTTGCTTAGCGCCTCTTTTATGTAATACCTTTCCAATTCTGCAACCTTTTCCTCTAGAGAAAAACCACATTGAATTATTTCTTCATATTCTTCTGTAGTTTCTACGTATTTTTTATCAGTTACTTGTTCTTGTATCTCACTAGGAAGATTTTCTACATCTATAAAACTTTCATTATTTAAGATTACAATTCTCTCTATAATATTTTTAAGTTCTCTTATATTTCCTGGCCATTGGTAAGATATCATCTTATCAATAGCTTCAGTTGTGAAACCTTTAAAATCTTTCTTAAATTTAATGTTAAAAACATCCAAGAAGTATTCAGAAAGCTCAATAATGTCAATTCTTCTTTCTCTTAATGCTGGAATAAAAATAGGTACTACATTTAGCCTATAATATAAGTCTTCTCTAAATTCCTTCTTAGCTATTGCTTCTTCAAGGTTTTTGTTAGTAGCTGCAATTACTCTTATATCAACTTCTATTTCCTCAAGTCCACCTATTCTATTAAACTTTCTTGTTTCAAGAAATCTAAGCAGTTTGGACTGTATATCAAGCGGCATCTCCCCTAATTCATCAAGGAATACAGTTCCACCATTGGCTAGTTCTAGAAGCCCTCTCTTTCTGGAATTTGCTCCACTAAATGCATTTTTCTCAAAACCAAAAAGTTCACTTTCAAGAAGCTGCCTAGGTATTGCAGCACAATTAACACTGAGCATTAGGGAATTCTTTCTAGCACTATTTTTATGTATATAGTTAGCAATAACTTCTTTCCCTGTGCCAGTTTCTCCCCTTATCAATACAGTTACAGAATCATTTTGAGATAAGACATTCATTTTTCTTATAGTATCTTCCATTGCAGGGTCTTTGCTTATAAATGTATCACCAGATTTTAGTTCTCTTTCTTCATAGAGCTTTAATTTTTTCTTCATACTTTGACTGGCAATTGCCTTTGATATAGTAACTTCAATCTCTTCAATATCTAAAGGCTTTTTTATATAATCTATAGCGCCTATCCTTATTGCCTCTACAGCAGTCTTAATATCTCCATATGCTGTCATAATAACTATCTCAACATATTCATCTATTTCCTTTATTTTTCTTGCAATATTCAGGCCATTTTCCGGTCCTAATCTCATGTCAAGCAATATAACATCAGGCCTAAATTCCTTTAATTTTTTTATTCCCTCCAAGCCGTCTGCTGCTGTTTCTACGTTATATCCAAAATCACATAGCCCTTCTCCAAGGGTCAATCGCATTATTTCTTCGTCATCAATTACTAAAATTTTAGTATTCATTAATCTCTCCCCTATACTTTGGCAAATATACTTTTACAATGGTTCCAACTGATTCTATACTTTCTATTTCAATATTTCCATTGTTTGATGTAGCTAATTTATGTACTACAGAAAGGCCTAAACCAGTTCCACTTTCTTTTGTTGTAAAAAAAGGATCAAAAATCCTATTTATATTTTCTTTATCAATCCCACATCCATTATCTTCAAATGATACACATATACATGCATCATTTTTATATACCAATTTTTCCACGCTTATTTTCAGACCACCTTCTGTATCTATTGCATCCAATGAATTTGATATGATATTTAAAAAAATTTGTAAAAGTTGTCCCTTATCAAAGTACACTTGTGATTCATCTATATCGTTATTTATACTAACTATTGTATTCTTTTCCCTTATTTTTTTATCAGAAAAAAGAAGTGCTCTGTTAAGAATCTCGAATACATCTATAATTTGAAACTTTGGTATTCTAGGTTTTGAAAAGTTTAGAAGATCTGTAATTAATAAATCAAGCCTGTCTGTCTCTTTGATTATAGCTTCAAATAAATTTTGTTCAGATGCCTTAAGATGACTAGTAAGCCTTTTATTTAATATTTGTGCACTCATCTTAATTCCTGAAAGAGGATTCCTTATCTCGTGGGCTAAAGCTGCTGTTAACTCTCCCAATGAAGTAAGTCTATCTATCCTTTCTACGCTTTCTTCAATCTTTTTCCTGTTTGTAATATCATTAAAACTGCAAATTACTCCAATACATTCCCCTGAAGAATCCCTCATTAATGCTGTAGTTATATCTAAATAAACTGATTCCTTTGTATTATATTCATTAAAATGCTCTATTCTATTTACAGAGTCCATTCTGTCTATAGTTTCATTTATCTGCATCACAAGTATTTTTATTATTTTGGGATTTTTTTCATTAAGACACATTACCCTTTCAATAATATCTGATGCAGCATCGTTATAATTTCTTATTTTTCCACACATATCTGCAGTTATTATTCCCGTTGAGATACTGCGTAATATGTCCTCATTAAATCTTTTCATTTGTAAAAATTTATTACTTCCAATAGCTATCTGTTGTTTCATTTCATTAAATGCTTCACCCAAAAGCCCTAGTTCATCTTCCATTTTAATATCTATATTATTTTTAGGGTTTCCCGTTATTACATCATTATATCCTTCCAAAAGTATGGATATAGGTTTTGAAAAACTATCTATTAAAAAAAGAATTGCTTGTAGTGAAATAAATATCGAAACAATTATTAATATCAAATATGGCTTATATACATTTAAAACATCAAAGAATATCTCATACTTATCAATTACTACATATATAGAGACATTTAAGTTTTCATAAGCTTTCTTCTTAATTTCATATCTTTTATTCTCTGTATGACCAAGTTTTATTATGCTAATATCCAAGTTAATTCCATCTAAACTGGTATAAAATATATCGTCTCCCTTATATGCCACAACTCCCAACTTTTTAAGTGAAGAAAGTTCACTAGACAACATTTGTTCAGAATAAAAATCATCCTTTATTTTATAAGTTCTTTCTGAAATCAAGTTAAAAAAATTCTCTGTATTCTGAACAACATTATCATAATAAATCTTTTGCATTCTACTAAAAAAAGAAATACTTAGTATTAGTGTAGGCATCGTCATTAGAAATAATATTGGTAATACTATTCTTCTTTTAAACTTAAGTTTCATATTCTACACCTTATTCCTTCTTGAAAATATATTCTAAATCTCAATATAAAATCAGTTATTTTTTCCATTTAGTTGATGTTCAACAATAATCGTTTTTATTATAACTTATTATTTTGTAGTTTTGAACAAAAAAATTTTAACACTGGAACTTATGTATATGCTAGAATGATTATGTAGTTATACTCAGGAGGTGCTTTCATGTCTAAAATATTAAATAACCTAACGGCAAAAATCGTTATACTTATTGTAATTATTATCCTTATAGTTACAAATATTTATATAAATGCTAACCGTATAATATCTACAAATAAATCTACTAAATCCTTTAACATTTCCATAGAACAGCATAATGTTTCAATAACTGAATTTTTATCCACCTTAGAAAGTGCTGTTGAGATGCTATCTAAGAATGAAATGATTCAATATGTATCTGACAATCCTGAGAAATATTATAATTCTACTCTTGAACTTTTAAAAACCTTTCAACAGGCTTATTCATCAACTGCATTTGCTTATTTTACACCAGAAAAAAAAATATTTGGTGTAAAAAAACTTATATCATGGCCAGATACCTCGGGAGAACTTTCGAATGATTATTGGGAGCCAACACAAAGACCATGGTATATAAATACAATTAACTCTAAAGGCAAAATTACTTGGACAAAGCCTTATATTGATAGCACTACAAAGAAACATATCATAACTGTTTCTAAAACAGTTATGGATAAGGAAAATAAATTTAAAGGCGTTCTAGCTATAGATATTTATCTTGATGATTTATCTAAAAAAATAAGCTACTTCAAAGAATTTAATCAAGGGGACATTTATATTATATCAAGAAGTGACAATAGAGATTTCTTTATAGTTGATAATAGTGAAAATAGCAATTCTAAAGCTGTTTTTAATAAGAATCTTATTGATAGCATATATAGCAAAAAATCAGGAAGCTTATATTCTAGCGGTCCATCCGGAGAGTACTACGTTTCATATACAACGAATTCAGTTACCGGATGGAAGGTTGTAGGTATTATAGAACAAAATCAATTAATAAAAGAAACAAAGACTATAATAACTAACATATTTATTGGAGTTATTGCTATAATATTTATCAGCATTATTAGTATATTATACATTACAAAACAGATGGGCCATACTATACAATCCCTAAGCGGCTCCATTAAAGCTATAGACGAAAGAACACCACATACATCAATGAAATCAAATTTATTCGAAATTGAAGATGAAGAACTTCTACTTGAAAAACCAAATTCAAATATTAACATATTATTTGAAATCGAAACCGAAAAGGAGCGAATAAACAAATTAGTAAATATTAGTGGTAATTTTTGCTATTCAAGCGTTAATGAACTAAAAGTTTTAATAGCAAGACTGGGTAGTTATAAAAATAAGCTGAATTTATCTATAAAGTCTCATGAAATCCAAATGATAAGTATAAATAACTATCTTTCCGAGATACAAAATTATATAAATTCTCTACATAAAAATTCCATTTCTTTTGAATTAAAAACTGAACTTATGCAATTAGATGAACTTATTAGTTCTATTACTAACTCTTAAGTAAACTAATAGCCATATAAGTTATAACTTATATGGCTATATTAATAATGTTTACCTATAAAAATATCCCTTATATTTCCCTCTTAACTATGTACCCTAATTTATTATCAATATCTTATTTCCTTTGATATCTTTAATGGTATTTATTTCTCGAACAATTTCATTGAAGTAAATTTATTTTATTTCATTAATCATTCCTTGGGAATAACCGGCATATTCTGTATTTGGATAATCATTCTTAACTCTTTGAAAAAATATAAGCGCATTTCTATTATCATTACCTTGTTTATAACAATTTCCTATTTGGTAAAGCACCCATGGCATTATATCTAATTCCGGATTAATTTTCTCAACAATTATCAATTTTGGTAATGCCTCTTGGTACTTTCCCTGTTTATATAATTTGTTTGCCTCATTGTATATAGCCCATATATTATTTGTTTTCATACTATTCCAAAGCTTATCCACTCTTGAGCTTTCTGTATTATCAAGTTTTAAAGATTTTAACGCTATTAAATTATCCAGCACTTTTTCGTAATTTCCTTCTGAATAAAATTTCTCAGCATTACTTATCATTAAAATAATGTTATTTTTGTTTTTATAATTATCAAGTTCTAATTTTGTATTTTCCAAGTTCTTCTGAAGTTTCTTGTTTTGTTCCTCTATTTTATTGTATTTTTCATTCATTGCTTGTTTTTGTTCAATTTCTTGGTTTTTATTCGCATAAGTATTTTTAGTTTTACTAAACATTGCCTTAATATTAGACTCGTTCCAATAAACTAATCCTGAAATAGTAATTATCATAATTACTATTAAAAATAATATAGTGAACTTTTTTGTAAAGTTACTAGTAATTTTTATTTTATTTCTATCATTTGAATTTGAACTAACATTTTTTATGGTATTAAGAGCTTTTGAAACAGTTCTCTCAGCCTTTAGTTCCTGTAGATATTCATTTGCCAGCTTGGTATATATATCATAGCTAGCTAGTTTTTTAAAAGTTTTTTCAGCCTTATTGAATTCCTTTTTATGTACATAGCATAACCCTAAAAGTTTTATTGCCTCACAAAAATCTGAATTAAGTGATAAAGATCTTTTTAAGTCTGTTATAGCTAAGTTCACAAGCTTTAGTTTTAAATTTATAATAGACTTATTATAAAGAGCTATAGATTTTCGAACATTACTAGGAATTTCATAAGAATTAAATTCTTCAGAAGTAATGCTAATGGCATTTATTTTTTCTATCTCATAGTCAAAATTCATAAGTATATTCCCACCTTTATCTAAGACTCAGTATTATTTCAACAAACATTTGACCAATATAATCCTAAGTTTATATATACTAAAATTAATTCTAAATTATACATTATAATTATACATATTTAGACATTTTCTTTCAATAGATTCCAACAAATAATTTTCCCACCAAGTACTTATGAATATAACTATACATTCAATATATAAAAACTATTACTATTTGAGCATTTAAAAAGCACCTGCAAACTGCAGATGCTTTAGTCTTCAACATTTGAAAAAATTAATATAATATTTTATCCATTATTTATCCCTAATTAAACTGATAACTTAACTCTTGCTTCAGAAGAGTCAACTGCTTCATCATTTCTAAGTGCTCTTAACCTTCTCATTTCATATCCTATATAAATGAACGTTATCACTGATGAAACAAAATCCGCAATTGGTCCTGATATCCATACTCCATTCAATTCATAAAAATGGGGAAGTATTAATATAAGAGGTATAAGCAGTATAATTTGTCTTAGTAAACTTAAAAACATTGAGTATTTTGCCTTTCCCACAGCCTGAAAATAATTAGTGCAAGTTGCTTGCGGTCCCACAAGAGCAAAAGCCATAAGATAAATAGAAAGTCCATTTGCTCCAAGAGCTATAAGTTTAAGGTCTGTTTTATTAAAAATTTTAATAATTTCAGTTGGGAATAGTTGAACTAAGATAAATCCAACCGTTGATATACACGTATTTACAATAACTGAGTACAGCAATGTTTTTTTAACCCTACTTATGTTTTTTGCTCCATAATTATATCCTATTATAGGCTGTGCCCCTTGGTTTACACCGAGTACAGGCATCAATATTAAAACAGCAATACTCATTATAAGAGAATAAGCTCCTATAGCAAGATCTCCACCATACTTTGCTAAATTAGTATTTATAGTAATAGTAACTAAACTAGCTGCAATTTGCATAGCAAAAGGAGACATACCTATTGCTATTATTTCCTTAATAACAGCTTTTTTCAATTTCATATTTTCTCTTTTTAGCTTTAATAAACTTTTGTTTCCTGTAAAATATTTGTATATCCATATTGAGCAAACAGCTTGCGAAGCAATAGTTGAAATTGCTGATCCTACTACTCCTAAATTAAATCCAAATATTAATATTGGATTTATAATCAAATTAAGTACAGCACCTATAAGCATAGTATTCATGGCTGTCTTAGGGTCACCTTGTGAACGAATTATTGGATTCAGTCCAAATCCTATATTTTGAAGTACAGTTCCTAGAAGTACTATCCCTCCAAATTGCTTTGCATAAGGCATGGTTTCTGCACTTGCACCCAATATCTTTAAAAGAGGCTCTAAAAATATAAGTCCTAAAATAGTTACGATTATTGACATTATTATTGTAAGAACATAAGAAGTCCCTAAAATCTTTTCTGCATCTTCTTTCTTCTTTTGTCCCAGTTTTATAGAAACTACCGCTGCAGCACCTGTTCCTACAAGCATTCCTACTGCCATAATTATATTGGTAATAGGAAAGGTAACTGCTACACCTGAAAGTGCAAGTGATCCAACTCCTCTTCCAACAAATATTCTATCTACAATACTATATAGGGCATTAACAAGCATGCCTATAACAGCTGGAATAGAAAATTTAAGGAGAAGTTTCCCTACACTTTCCGTTTCCAATTCTTTTGATTCATTCATATTTTGCTACCTCCCTTATTTTAACTACTTTATTTAGCTTCCTAAGCATCTAAGTATAATTAAACGCATTAAAATATGCTATATACTTATTTTTCTATAGCATTAAGATTAATATATAGCTTTCTCATCCATGATATAAAAATTCTTCTTTCATCATCAGAAAACCCTTGAGATACTTCATCTTCAATTTCTTTTAAAATTGCTATAGATATCTCCTTCATCTGTCTTCCCTTTTCCGTTAGATAAAGTCTTTTGAATCTTGCATCTTCATCATCCTGTTCTCTATATATAAATCCTTTTTTTAGTAACATCTCTACAAGTCCAGATACAGAAGCTGCTTTCAAACATAGATTTTCTTGAATTTCTTTTTGAGTAAGTCCATCCTTATTCCAAAGCTGATACAAAATTGACTTTTGGGATGTGGTTAGATCATACTCCTGAAACCTTTTATCATGAACATTTTTCATGGCTCTATCGATTTTATTAATCCAATATCCAATCCAATCTTCAGGTTTTTCCTTCATAAATTAGTTAGCCTCCTAAGCATTTCTTATATAAGCATAACAAATATTAAGCTTTACTGCAAGGAAATTACACCAGAAATTAATTGATGCTTCATTTTATAGAACATTTAATGCAGCTATAAATATATAAAAAAGCTATAGATTTAATCTATAGCCTTTCTCTAAGACTTATTTTTAACTTATAAGGCTCTGCAAACATATCATACATGGAATTCTCAATTACACAGTGCTTAACTGTGAACAAAAATCCATCATGTACCGGATAAGCTACTTCCTTACTATTTAAGATTACAAGAATTTCTTCATTAGTTAACTGCTTTTCTATATTATTTTCTGTAAGTACTGTGCCACTTGAGTCTTTAAATTCAAATATTACTCTCATAGTTCTTTCTCCTTAAATTGTTATTTACATCTCGCTTATACTTATATTAGGATTCTTATATCTTCCCTTATTTTGCGTATTCTTACCATATTCAATAGCTTTTACTGGACAAAGATGAATACATGCTAAACATTGTGTGCATGTATCTCCCCACTCTGGTTTTTCTTTAACCCTAATAGTCTTAGAATTGCATACTTTTTCACATATTCCACACCTAGTACACTTATTATTTACATTGAACTTTTTTGTATTCATGGCATATTTATTGAATAATGGATTTATGACTGATGTTAATATTCCCGGTAAGAATCCCTTTTCAATTTGAAATATACCCACTGTTTTTTCTTTAACTATCCTGCTAATATTTCTTAAAACTTCATCTGCACACTGTAACTTCTTACTTTCAACTTCTTTTGAATCAATATTACCCATAATAATATAGTTGTTAGGCATTACAAGGGAAAATCCGCTGCTTAATTTCATGCCTTTCTTATTCAGGCAATTATCAAGAATCTTCATAGTGTTCCCTATATTTTCTCCACAAGTTGCTACAGAAAAAATGTAATTATTATTATAATTATTAATCTTTAATTTTTCAATAAACTGCAGCACCATCTTAGGCGGTGCCCAAGCATACACCGGAAATACAAATCCTATAACTTCGTTATCTTTTAGAGTATACTCAAAACTCCCACTCTTACTATTCATTTCCTTTGATACAGAAATCAATAGTTCATCGTTATAACTTCCAATTTTTTTAGCTGCCTCTAAAGAGTTGCCTGTACCTGAAAAATAAAATATCATAATAAAACCTCTCTCCTATATATTAATTTGATTATCCTCAGCTATTGTTTTTTAGCTTAATTCCTATTTCTTCGCAAACATTATTTATGGAAGGATTATTCATGTCAGATACTATTGCCATAAATTCACCGATATTATTCATTATCTCCTTAGTTTTCTTAAGTTCCTCTAATAATTTTATAGTACTTTGATTATCATCAATCTCTTTTATTGTATCATATAATTCACTGTATTTTTCTTTCCAATACTTTATATATTTAGCTTTACTTAATGCATCATATATTAGGGCATCATTTAAAACTACAGTAAGTATTCTCTCTCTATAATTTTCATCTTTCATTACTTCTAATACTTCATACATACAGTTTACAGATTTCAAATAATTGTCACTAATCACTAATATTGCGTAGCTGCTTTTTCTTATTCTCTTCATGAAGACTTTTATACTTTCCCAACTTTCAATATCCCTTTTGTCCCTTTGAAATATAACCTGTCTACTTTTAAAATAATTATCTATTTCGTTTACAACTTCCTCATCCTTCCAACAATAGGATAAAAAAATATTCTTATTCATTCAACCTCATCTCCCTGTACCTAATAATAAATTTAAATCTTTATGTGTCAGTATAATCCTATGCCTAGTTTGCCACTTGTCATGTGGGTGGCACTAGATTTTATATAGCATCCATCTGCAGGTTTTTAAATCGTACTTAATTTCAAATAATTTCATCACATCATCAATTAAGCTTTGGCATTTAAATACAAGCATGATATTGCCAGCAAGCTTCTCAGTTTCTTTTACAATAACCTTATCAACTTTTATTACCTTTATAGTTTCGTCCTCCATCTGCAACCTAAATCTTAAAGGCCTTATATCACCCTTATCGTTGGTGTAAGAAACTACTTCAATTGGCTTAGCTATGATTCTCATAAATCTCACCTTTCACTATAGCATAGAACTAATTAACGGATAGTCCTCTTCCCCTATGCCTCCGCACATTGAACTCAAACCTGAATGCAGAAAACACGATCTCATGATAGCTTTATTTCCATACTTTAATCTAATTTCATCCACTGCCTTATTTAATTCTCTATCTCTATCATAATCAAAGGAATCAAGTATGCTGTATTGATAAAAATCATTATTACAAAAATCTGTTATATGCACCCCTAGATGTCTTATGTTATTTCCTTTCCATGCATTATCAAATAACAAGCATGCTACTTCATATATTTTTCTAGTGGAATCTGTAGCTGTAATTAACTTCTTTTGACGTGAATAAGATATCAAATCACTGCCTCTTATTGATACTGAAACCACCTTACAGCAATTACCTGAATTTCTAAGCCTCATACTTACTGTTTCACATAAAGATAAAATTACCTTATGGGCTGTTTCTTTATCTTCTACATCAAAAGGAATTGTTGTAGAGTTCCCTATGCCCTTAATATCAATATAATTACCTTTTTTAACCTTTGAGTTATCTATACCATTAGCATAATTCCAAATTAATTCTCCATGACTTTTTAAAATATTTTTTAGTATATTAACATCATAATTTGCTAAATCTCCTATTGTATTGATATTTAATTTGTGTAATTTAGGAGTTGTAGCTCTACCTACCATAAATAAATCTTCAACTGGAAGAGGCCACATTTTCTCCTTTATCTCCCGTTGAAATAGAGTGTGTATTTTATCTGGCTTTTTTAGATCTGAAGCAACTTTTGCAAGTAGTTTATTATTTGATATTCCTATATTCACTGTAAACCCTAATTCATCTTTTATTCTTTGCTTTATGGTTTCAGCAAGTTTAATATAATCTGGATGTAAATTTTCCATATCAGAAAAATCTAAGAAACTTTCATCTACAGAAAATCTTTGTATGTTGGGTGTATACTCTTGTAATATTTCATGCATAGCTGAGCTGCACTGAACGTATAGCCAATATCTTGGTGGTACCACTACTAATTCAGGGCACTTTATTCTAGCATTATATAAAGTTTCACCGGTTTGAATATTGTATTTCTTTGCAGGAATGGATTTCGTCAAAACAATTCCATGTCTACTTGACTCATTCCCACCTACCACTGATGGAATTGTTCTAAGATCTAATTCCTCTCCTTGCTGAAGCCTGTAGGTTGCCTCCCATGAAAGGTATGCACTATTTACGTCAATGTGAAAAATTAATCTACTCATAAACTCTCAACCTCTTAATAAATTTCAATTCATACCTTAGAACATATGTTCGTATATATTATATACCATTTTTATACTTTTTATAAGAGGTTTTTAAAAAAATTATGACTTAAGTTAAAACTATAATTGAGGTATTATTATAAAAACAAAAAAATTCCGATACTTTATTTCGTAAAGTATCGGAATTTCTGGTTTTTATGAGCAATCCATTTATGCCCATTTTATGATATTAGTTTTCATAAAGTTATTAACTTTTTAGGGCTAATATCACATCTAAAGAACATAATAATCTAAGTTGCACTAATATAGATAGTTTATTGCCTTATTATAATCTTGCGACTATAATAAAACAAATCACAACCTATAATAATGGTTTCCTCGACTATATAACATATATAATAAACCTTATAAAATCTCTCGACTCTATAAAATCTATTTCAATACATTATATAATCTTAACTCGACCTTATATTATAAGTTTCAGCCCTATTATAATGAATTTATTTTTCAAAATCAACTATAATAAAACTTTACCTCACAGTATAAGATCTTATCGCCGACCTTACATAAACCCTTATAGATCTATGTAAAATCTTTGTTCGACTCATATACACCCCAAAACCTAAGAGCATATATAAGTCTTCGCTCAACTGTCATGTCCCTTATGCTATTATTGTGCTCAATTATAAAAATATAATACATTATCTTTTTTTATTTTTAAAAAATAATTTAATAATACTATCTGATTTTTTATATAGTAAAATATAGAAGTAAACCCTAACTATCCATTTGCCTTTGATATACGGACACTCTTATGACTTGAAGCTGATTCAATTGCTGCTAAGATAACCTTCAAGGCTTCTAAGCCATCTTCTCCTGTAATTAATGGTTTTCTATTTTGTATTATTGCCTCAATAAATTCATCAATGATACCTGTAGATGTTTGATTATCATTTGTCTGAAGTTTACCTACTTTATAAAACACCTTTTCGCCATTAAGTTTTTCAACTATTAAGTCATATTCAGGATTATCATAAATCCTCATTATTCCTTTTTCACAGAACAACATTGTATAATTTTTTTCCTCACCATAATACGTCCAGCTAAAAGTTGCATTTCCTATAATTCCAGTTTTAGTCTTAAGAGTGCATATCATGTTGTCACTTACTTTAACAAGATCACCATTTTCATCTTTCTTATCTAATGTGCCTTCCATTGCAGTTACATACTCTATCTCATCTTCAAGGATGTATCTTATCAGGTCAATTTTATGAATTCCTAAATCACCTGCAACCCCAAGTATAGATTGTTCCTTGTTAAAAAACCAAGTTCCTTTAGTTTTGTTTTCACTCCAATATTCAGGACCCTTATGTCCAAAAACCGTATGAAAAGTTAATACTCTTCCAAGTTCGCCACTTTTTAATATCTCCTTAGCCTTTTTATGAGCTTCGGCAAACCTTTGATTGTGATCCACCATAAGTATCTTTCCAGTGCTTTGGCTTACTTCTACCATTTCCTTAGCTTCATTTAAATCTCCAGTCATAGGCTTTTCACATAATACATGCTTATCAGATTTTAATGCCTCTATAGTTGTTTTATAATGCAAATTGTTGGGCAAACAGTTGCTGATTGCAGTGATTTCTGGATCATTAAAAATTTCTTCATAAGTCTCAGCCACTTTACCACCATAAATAGAAGCTAGCTCTTCAGCTCTATTTTTATTAGTATCATAAAAAGCTGCAATTTCTACCTGCTGGTTATTTGCATATTCGGGAGCATGTCTAAATTTCGTTATTGAACCGCAACCTAAAATTCCTACTTTAATCATATTCCCACCTCAACTAATTTATTTAGTCACTTAAATTTAATCCATAAATTTTCTTAAATGCTTACTGCTATATACAAGACCTTCTTTTATTATACTTTCATCATTTGCATAATCTTCATCCTCATGTTCTATGCTGACAACGCCTTTATAATTGTTTTCTTTCAAAGTGTTTATAAATTTATCCCAATCTATTTGACCTTTTCCTGGAATTTTTGCCTTCCACCACCCTAAGTCAATAGGTGTCTTTTTATTCAGCTGTTTTCCAAAGATACTATAGCGAGAAAGCATTTCCTTAGAAAACTCTATATCCTTTGCATGAACGTGAAAAATTTTATCTTTATAATCTATAAAAGCCTTAATATAATCAATCTGAAGCCAAGTTAAATGAGAAGGATCAAAGTTTAAGCCAAGGCTTTCATTTGGTATTCGTTTAAACATTTCATTCCATAGTTCTGGTGAATAAGATATGGTTCCAGCACCTCCATCCATTTGCCATTCTGGCATAGGGCAATTTTCTATCATAAGCTTTACATTTCTATTTTTTGAGTACTCCACTAATTCTGTAAATACTTCTTCATACAAATCAAAATTTTCTTCTATTGTCATATCTAAATTTCTACCTACAAAAGTGCCCACAAGTTCCACTTCTAGCATTTGAGCTGCATCGATAACTTTTTTTAAATGTTCAATATTTTTTCTTCTAACATCAATATCTCTATGCAAATTATTGTCATAATAAGCTAAAGAAGATATGAATAAATCATTTTTTTTAAACACTTCCTTTATTGCTTTTACGCCTTTTTCATCTAAGTTTTTTACGTCTATATCACTACCAGAATAATTTCTTGTATTTATCTTAGGCCAGCAGGATACTTCTACACAGTCAAATCCATTTGCTTTTGCCCAGTTTATTTTCTCTACCAATGTGCTTTCTTGTAAACATCCAGTTAAAAATCCAAGTTTCATATTGCTATACCTTCCTTCTTTTATATCATTATTATGATTTAAATTCTGTATAGAAAACAAACTACTCACAAAGCAAGTAGTTTATTATTTATGTTCTAAGAAGATATTATCTGACTAAATAAACTTAATTTCATTAGCTAATTTGAACATATCATGTATAGTTTTTTCCGAACAAGTAAATGATCCTAGTGGATGCGGATTTTTTGCATATTGTCCATGAAAATCCGATCCCCCTGTTGTTATTAAATTGTATTTTGATGCAATTTTAAGGATATGTTTCTTTGTTTCATCAGAATTTCGTGGATGATTATATTCAACACCATGTATTTTTTGTTGAGCTGCTAGTTCCTCTAGCAAACTCAATGAATCAAATTGTTCTGGATGTGCCATAACGGAAATTCCACCTGCTTCAGAGATTATATCTAAGGCTGAATAAATATCAGGATAAATATTTGGTACATAACAACTTCCTTGTTTCGATATAAGCTCATCTCTAAGAGGACCTATGGCTATATTACTATAACCTAAATCGCACAGAGCCTGCATAATATGAGATTCATAGATAGATTGACTTTGATCGCTGTATTGCTTAATATGCTCCATTGTAATTGGATATAACTTCATGATTTTTTCTATAACTTTAATCTTTTGTATATATCTGCTTTTTAGTGTGTCATTTAGAAAGGTTTGTAAAATTTCTGGCTTTTGTGGTAAGTAGCAGAGCATATGAACTGGCCTATTACAATTTGGATCAACAGTTGAAACTTCTACAGCAGGAACTATATTTATTTTAAATTGTTTTCCAAAGTATATTGCAGATTTTACCCCCGCCAAAGTATCATGATCACTAATAGCAATATAATCTAAACCTATTTTTTTTGAGTAACATACAATATCTTTAATACTTAAAGACCCATCCGATAATTTGCTGTGAATATGTAAATCACACTTCATCATTACACATCCTATCCTACGCAATAAATATTATTGGCATTAAAAATTTTCATCAACTTTGTAGCTAAGAAAATATATTATAAAGCAGCAGGGAATATTCCCTGCTTTTATCTATACTAATCCGATTCTTTCTTTTGTAAAAGTACAGCAGCTACGATAATAACTCCTTTAGTTGCATTTACTAGAAATGGAGGTACTCCCATTAAAGTCATCATATTATTTATTAGTCCAATGGTTAAAACTCCAAAGAAGGTACCCATAATCATACCCTTGCCGCCGCTCATGCTTACTCCACCAACAACAACTGCAGAAATTGCATCCATTTCATAAAAATTTCCAGAGGACGTTGGATTTATGCTTCCCATTCTGGAAGTTTCTATAATAGCTGCTATACCCACTAATAGTCCAATCAATGTATAGGTAAGCATTTTTATCTTGTTTACATTAATAGTTGATAACTTTGCAGCCTTTTCATTACTTCCTACTGCATAAATATATCTTCCAAATCTTGTGTACTTGCTAATTACATGCATTATAAAAGTAAGTACTAAAAAATAAATAATAGGAAGTGGTATTATTCCAAACAATTCATAGTTAGCTATTCGAATATATGATTTGTTAGTTGTTGAAAACCCTCCTCCTCTTAGAAAATACTGTGCAACAGACCTATAAATATTCATGGTTCCAAGTGTCATAATAAAAGCAGGCACCTTTCCTTTTGTTATAATTAAGCCATTTAATCCGCCTAGTACTATTCCAGTGACGATTCCTCCTAGAACCGCAAGAAGAATAGATGAAATCGGAGAAAAAGATTTTGATGTTGATTCAAGAATCAATACCACGATTGTTCCCACACCAACAAGCTGGGATCCAACAGAAAGATCAATACCACCTAAAATGATAACAAAAGTCATTCCGAGCGCAATAATTCCTACAATAGAATTATTTCTGAATATATTAACTATATTTGTAACTGAAAAGAAATCTCTACCTTTAACCATAATAGAAAGTAATACTATTATCCCAAATATTACTCCTACACTGTAATTAGCCCAAATTTTACTGAGATCTATACGTTTTCCGCTAAAATTCAATTTATCCATTCTTAATACCTCTTAATCCAAAATATTAGTTAACTTTATCTATACTTCCACCTGTAGCAAGTATCATAATCTTTTCCTCGGTTGCTTCTTCCGATGATAACTCCCTAACAATTTCCCCGTGATACATAACCATTATTCTGTCACATAAACGCATTACCTCTTGTGCCTCATTTGAAAGTACAATGATACTCATTCCCTTAGCCACAAGTTCAAATATTATCGAGTAAATATCATATTTACCTCCAACATCTACACCTTGCGTGGGATTATCTAGTATTAAAACATCTGGTCTTGCTTCCATCCATTTACCTAAAACAACTTTTTGCTGATTTCCTCCAGAAAGAGATGTGATTAAATCTTTCTCGTTTCTCATCTTTATTTGTAAAGCATCCTTATACTTACAAGCACAACCACATTCCATTTTGTGATCTATTAAAAACCTTCTTTTAAAATTATTTAATGCAACTAAAGTGATATTTTCTACTATTGTTAAATCCTTTATTATTGCATTTTCCTTTCTATTTCTAGGCACATAACCTATTCCTGCTTGTACAGCTTCAATAGGATTTCTGATCACTACTTCTTTACCTTTATGTCTTACTGATCCCTTGGCACCACTCTTACATCCAAATAATGACTGAAAAACTTCGCTGCTTCCATCCCCTAGAAGACCTGTGAAACCTAAAATCTCACCCTTTTTTATTGAAAAATTGATATTTGAAAAATAGTTTTTCATGGAATAATCCTTTACTTCAAGGATTGTATCTCCTAATTCCCTCTTTCGATTAAACTTATCAATTTGCACATCGGACTTTACCATGAACGACGCTAAATCTTCCTCTGTAATTTTATCTTCTTTAAGATCTCCATTTGCCACAAGCACCCCATCTCTTAAGACGGAATAAGAATCACATATACTTACAATTTCCCTCAGCTTATGTGAAATAAAAATAATACCCACGCCATTTTCTTTTAATGTTCTCATTATTTTAAATACATTTTCTATCTCAACATTAGTAAGTGATGTTGTAGGTTCATCCATAATAATTAACCTTGCATTTAGCAAAATTGCTTTAGCTATTTCCACTACTTGCTTATATGAAGCATCAAGTGTACTAACCATGGTCTTAGGATCTATATTAACTTTTATTAGTTTCAATACCTCTTTTGTTTTTTCACACATCTTTTCTATATCAATAAATCCTGACTTCTTCAATATTTCAGAGCCTAAAAACATATTTTCATATACTGTTAAATCATTTACCAGATTTAATTCTTGATGAATAAATGCTATCCCCTGCTCTTTTGCATTTGATGGATTTTGGATATCAACTTCTTGTCCATCTATATATATCTCTCCGCTATCTGGCTTTAGCACCCCGCCTAATATATTCATCAATGTAGATTTACCTGCTCCGTTTTCCCCGAGTAAAGCGTGAATTTCTCCCTTTACCATTTTAAAGTTCACATCTTTTACTACGCGGTTTGAATTAAAGGATTTGTTTATTTTTTTCATTTCCAATATAATATTTTCCATATTTCTACCTCTATTATATTTTTAGTTCTTATAACTCTTAAATATTAGAGCATAACCTTATAATATGAATTTTAAATATAAATACCTTTTACAGACTGTATATACTACAGTCTGTAAAAATAAAATAAATTGCACTATTAATATGGAGATTTTGCATCTAAGTATTTGTCCGCATTATTACGATCAACAACTACGCTTGGAATAATCTTTGTTTTTTCAGGTGTTTTTCCATCTATAATATCTTTTGCAATTTGCACAGCATCCTGAATCATTGAAGGGCTATAAAGAGCACTTGCATACCAAGTTTTATCTTGAGCCTTTATAAGGTTAAAATATGCCTGCATTCCGCCTCCGCCTGTAACAACTTTTACATCTGTTCTCTTAGCTTCTTCTAAAGCCTTTTGAATACCTATAGAAAGTTCATCATCTACAGAAAATACTGCATCAATTTTCTTGTTTGCTGTCAATGCATCAGCCATAACCTTAAGTCCATCTTGTGATGCAGCAGTAGCAGCACCGTATTCGTTAATGATTTTAATATTTGGCAAGTTTTTAGAAACGTAATCTTTAAATCCATTTATTCTTTCTGTATTGATAGCTCCCCAGCTAGGAACTCCAACAATAACTACGCTGCCCTCTTTATTAAGCTTTTCTCCTATATATTTTGCACTTTCAACGCCTATTCCTACGTTATCTCCTGCTATATAAGCAGTTGAATCTACATTAACTTTACGATCAAAGTTAACAAGAGGTATTTTTGCATCTAATACCTTTTGAGCCGCAACTGTAACCTCGTCATTTTGTGGTAGCAATACGATTGCTGCAGGTTTCATTGCTATTAATTCATCAAGTTGACCTGCCTGCTCACTTGGATTAGCACTTACAACTAATTTGTACTCAAGCCCAAGTTCCTTTGCCTTTTTCTCTGAATAATAAGCTGTGGCAGCTACCCATCCATGTGTTGCCGCTGGAACGCTTATTCCAATGACTTTACTTTTAGCCTCTTCTTTTTTTGGTTCAGTACTTGTAGACTTTGAATTAGAACAACCCGCAAAACTTAGGGTACTTGTCATCAATAGTAGTGCAAGAATTTTGGTTAAACTTTTTTTCATACACTTATCCCCCTTAGATATGATTAATTTTTCCCTTTGACTTTTATATTTTCCTCCTCTATAGAGAAGGAGAATAACATTATTATTTTCTATAAGTTACTTCTTACTTTTTACAAAATAACTTACTTATCTTATGTGTGAGCTATTCTTAATTTACCTTTTTCTTTACGTGTCCTCACAAGTTCATCAGTATAACGTTTGTCAAATGTAGCGCATCCAACTTTGCTCTGTTGAATTAGCAATTCTAAGCAGTTATCACAAAGTGTACAATATTTAATTTCATTTTCTTTACCTTCGCGAAGTTTCTTAGCTAGGAATGGGTCTGCAAATGATTGACGGCCTAGTCCAACCATATCTACTACACCACGATCGACACACTGTGCACCATAGTGAAGCAAAGAACTTTGTTCTTCATTAACAGCACAAAGACCATTTTTTCCATCACGGAATGGTGAAAAATTCGAACCAATAAGTACAGTTTCAGGCTTTAAGTTCTTTTTTAATTCTTTAGCAAAATATTGATGAAGATATGCATAATAAGGAATATGTTTGTCAACTTGTGTTAAGCTAATTGTAATAGAAGGACTTCCTGCTGATTGGATAAAATACTGAGCTCCACGCTCCTCTAATCCTTTAATTAAGGAAATTGGTTCAGTAAGATCAATAATTGGTGAGTCAGGGCCATCAGTTCCAAACCCCCCTGGGAATCCTTCCCATGCGGATATCTTAGATCCAATTAAGAAGTTTTTATCATTTACTTCTTTTGATATACGCTCATAAAGCTCAAATGCGAATCTGCTGCGGTTTTCCCATGAACCACCGTATTTCCATTTGCGGTCATTATAAGGTCTAAGTATTTGTGAACCTAAATATCCATGGCATAGCTTCATATCAATACCATCAGCACCGGCTGAATGTGCAATTTTAGCTGCCAGAACAAAGTCATCCATAATTTTATCAACTTCATCTTCAGTAAGAACATCTCCACCGTAACCATGAAGCGGCTTAACTGTAACCCTTCTGGAGAATTGTGGATTTGAAAGTTCCCCTGAATGTGTAAGTTGGAAAACAAATAATGTATCAGGGTTTGCTTCCTTAACTTCTTTAACAAACTTAGTTAATGCTTTTTCATTTTGAGGCATAATAGTCAACTGATTATCTCTAGAACGACTTTCTCTTGTAATAGAAATAGCCTCTAGCGAAATTAACCCCGCTTCACCTTTAGCTAAATTTTTATATCTCTCTGTTGTACGTTCTGATGGATTGCCTGATTCATCCTCATCATTACATTCCATTGCTTGAATAAAAAATCTATTTTGTGCTACCCTATTCCCAATTTTTATAGGATTTAATAATGTTTCTTTATAGCTCATTTTTGTCATCCTCTCTAAAATAAATTTATCTATCAAAATATATTCTTTCAGTAATCTCTGGAGAAACAAATATTTTAATCAATTCTCTATTGGTTTTTAATTCGTGAATTGCATCTTCTAAATCTTCTAATGGAACAACTTGAGAAAACATAGGTTTAGGATCAATACGTTTATATCTTAAAAGATTGATAACTTCAGCCCAATCATTTCCAATTCCTGCACAGCTGCCACGAACTTTCTTTTCGCCTAAAACAAATTCATAGGGTTCAAATGAAGCAGTTTTCCCTTGTCCAACTACACCAAACGCTTCAACAACTCCACCTCTGCGTACCATTTTAAACGCTTGTTCATAGGTTTCAGGACGCCCAATTGCCTCAATTACATAATCTGCACCCACTCCACCTGTGATTCGTTTTACTTCTGCTACTACATCATCTACTTCTGTAATATCTATATAATAATCTGCTACGTTCATTTTTCTAGCTAACTGTAAACGATTTTTGCTGTCGCCAGTAATTATAACAGGTGCTGCACCCCTTGCCTTAGCCATTGCTGCATGTAAAATACCTAGACCGCTACCAAGTACAACTACACTAGAAGAAATTTTACAATCCATTACTTTTGAAGCTTCTAATACAGCTGTCATAGGTTCAATAAATGCTGCTGAATAGTCATCTACTTCTTCTGGAATAAGGTAACAATTCTTCCATGGAGCCTTTACATATTCAGCAAAAGCCCCATTGGTGTGTATACCTAGCTGAGTGAAGCTTTCACATAGTAACTCATCGCCTCTTCTACAAAAATAACAAGTTCCGCATGTCATGCATATATCAGCTGAAACTCTATCTCCCACCTTAATTCCTTTTGCATTTTTACCAGCTTTTTCTACAATTCCCCAAAACTCATGCCCAGAAATAAGTGGAAGATGTTCTTTTACGTATTCCCCAGCATAAATTTTTAAATCTGTACCGCAAATGCCACACATTTTAACTTTAATTAGTACTTCATCATCACTTATTTCTGGAACAGGTACTTGTTTAAGTTCCATTTTACCTGGAGCTTGTACTACCTGAGCACGCATCATTTTCGTCATTGCTTTCCCCCCTATATTATTAAATAATTAATATTAGTCTTTATTACTAAATAATTTATCAGTACGTCCTTCATAAGGCGCCTTGATTAATAATGGTTTTAAGAATGCTACTGTCTTTTCCACTCCATCCATACGACTCATTGTAACGTCCTCATGTTCATAACTTAAAACTCCTTGATAACCTGTCATTGAAAGTTCTGTAATTAGTCTCTTCCAATTTACATCACCCCAACCAGGTATACGGAAACGGAATGAACGATCTAGTCTGCTCATATCACCCTGCATTAGAGTTCCTCCAGTTGCAAGATTATGTGCTACCAATTCAGCATCCTTAGCATGGACATGGAAAATACGATCTTTTAATCTATCAACAAATATTTCTGGACTTAAAGAAAGATAAGTTACATTTGCTGGATCAAAGTTATATCCAAGGCAAGGATGATAATTCACTAATTCTAATGCTCTTTCAGCTGTATGAATATCATATATAAAGCTATTTGGATGAGGTTCAATTGCAAATTTCACACCATATTCTTTAAATTTATCTAATATGGGAATAAAGCGTTCTACAAATTGTTCTTCATATTCGCTCCACCCTTGTCCATATGGAAAAAAGAAAAAACGTCCCCAATTTTCTACACCTGGATAACCAACTACAACTGGAACCTCTAAAGCATTGGCTGCCTGAGCTGTACGAATCAAACTTTCTGTACCATGTTTAATCTTTTCCTCAGCGCTTCCCTTATATATAAAGTCTGTTTCAACTCCTGTAGGTCCCATAATTAAGAATGAATCTGCATGATTACTAAGTGCTGATATAGATAATCCATAACTAGCAACCATCTTTCTAATTTGTTCTGCATTGTTCCCTTTTATAACCTCTACCGTTTCCAGTTGCCCATTTCCTTCATAAGCAGGTATCTCAAGTGCCTCATAGCCATAACTAGAGACCATCTTAGCAACATCTTCTAATGGTTTTTCAGTAAAGTTTGCAGTAAAAAATCCAAGTTTCATATATTTTTTCCCCCTTATAATCCACTCTCTATGCTTGTTTATGTGTGTTTGTTCTCACTTCCGTTTAATTGATTTTGTTTTTGCTTATGTGTTTATTATATCAGCGCATTATTAAAAATGCAATACAGTAAAGAATATTTTTCCAGTTTAAATGATGATTTTAATAAGATTAAACACTTTTTGCTAAATATTATATATTTTCAAATAAATCCAAACGTTCAAAAACATATTGCTTTTATGACCGTTTGGTGTTACAATTCAGTCATAAACAAAAATAATTTTTCTATATTGCCCGCTTTAGTATAACTAATGAAAGGAGCGATGTGAGTGGTAAACACAGTAACACTAAACCCTGCAGTAGATAAGGTATTATATCTAGGTAAGTTAGAAAAAAATGTAACTAGTCGTGTTCAAGATACTGCAGAAACCATAGGAGGAAAAGGTACTCATGTATCTATTAACTTGAAGATACTCGGAGAAAATAGCAAAGCATTTGGTATATCTCATGGGAAAATAGGTCAAAAGATTATTGATATGCTGAGGAAATTTGATGTAGATGTCCATTTTACTCATAAAGATAATTTTGATAGCCGTACCAATTATTTGTTAGTGGAAGAAAATGGAGATTGTACGGTAGTGGCTGAAAAAGGAGTGCAGATTTCTGATGCCGATTTTCAGGACATGCTACTGAATATGAAAAATGAAATACAAAATAATGATTATCTTGTATTATCTGGAGATGCATCAAATTATTCTGATTCAACAGTATACAATAAAATATTAACCGAACTTAAGGATAAGAACTTAAAAGTTTTTTTAGACACTAGTGGTGACTCACTAAAAAAATGTATTAAAGAGTCCCCTTTCTTAATCAAGCCAAACTTAGATGAGTTATCTAGTTTATGTGGACGAACCCTTACATGTAATGACGATGATATTTTATCAGCAATTGATTCACTTGAACCATATAATATGGAAATTATTGCTGTGTCTCTTGGTAGTGCAGGTTCAATTATTAAAACACCTGATGGCATTTATAAAGCAACTCCTCCTAAAGTCAATGTAGTAAATACTATTGGCTGCGGAGACTGTTTTTTATCCGGATTAATTTTCGGTATTTCTAAAAATATGACAACAACTTATATGATTCAGCTAGCAACAGCAGCTTCTGCAGCAACTGCTGAATCATCAATGTCAGTAGGCTTTGAATTAAGCCGTGCATTAGAACTCATTCCTTTGGTGACAGTAAGTAAAATTCGTTAAATATAAAATTAAAATGAAAAGAGGTCTTTGATAATGAGTAATTTATCATATATTGAAATTAGGGAAGAAATGGCCATTGTAGCAAAAAACATGTGGGATCGCAGATTGACTAATGCAGCAGGAGGTAATTTTGCTGTTAGAGTTGATGATAATCGAATTCTTATTTCTCCATCTTTAATGTCCGAACGTCATCATTGCTGCTTAAAACCTAGCGATATGTTGCTTATCGATTATGACTTAAATATCTTAGAAGGCAGCGGAAAGCTTTCTCGTGAAGGTCTTATGCATATGCTGATTTTAAAGAATTTTAAAGAAATTGGATGCACAATTCATGCTCACCCATTCTATTGTATGCCATTTGTGGCCCAAGCAAAACCAATCCCTAATGTAACAGAAGCTACTTTAGGAAGAGGGGCTGTAGGATGTATAGAATATACAAAAGCATATACTCCTGAACTTTCACAAAATGTATATAATTACTTCGAAAAGCACAGAGAGCTTGCGGAAAGAAAACCAATTGGTGTTATTCTTCCTCTTCATGGAGTTGTCGTTTCCGGACCAGATATCTATATGGCCTACAGTATGCTTGAGAGAATTGAAACAGATGCATTCTGTACTATTACAAGAAATACTATATAAGACTCCATATATAATTTATTAATACACATACGGTCATAATCAAAAATAAAGTCTTAAAACTTGTTGACCACACAAGGAATTATTGGTAGTATAAAGAAAATAAGCTACTTAAATTTATGCTTAAATTTAATAAAATGTAGAGAGTGATTAAATTGTATAATATTGAGAGAAAATCAGAAATAATGAATATCTTAGAAAAAACAGGCAGCGTGGATGTAAATGCCCTTGCACTTAGATTTGGAATTTCTAAAGAAACTATCCGTCGTGATCTTAAGGAGTTAGAAAATGCAGGTGCCTTAAAACGTACTCATGGTGGTGCTGTACTTATTCAGCAATCTTCAAACACCCCTGTCTCTACCGAATATCCTGTTGCGGTACGCGGTATACAACGCTTCAATGAAAAAAATGAAATTTGCAAGAAAGCAGCTTCTTTTATTAAAGATGGCGATACTATTTTTGTGGATAATAGTTCTACTACCATATATTTAGCTAAATATATTCCATCTGATATCCGTGTAACTATTATTACAAATTCTATTAAATTCTTATTAGAGTATACAAAAAATCCAAATAACAATCATCTTCTAATTTGCTTATCAGGTATTTTTAATGATAGTAATCTTTCTGTTTACGGAAACAGTACTTTGCAAAGCGCTAGTGAATACTATCCTAATAAAGCTTTAATGTCTTGTTCAGGAATAAGCCCACATAATATGCTTGCAGATTCTAGCATTCACGAAGTTGATACAAAGCGTATGATGATTGAACGTTCTCAAGAAGTTTTTGTACTTGCTGATCACACGAAGTTCGAAAAGGCAGGCCAGATTTTTTTATCTAGTTTTGATCCAATTGACTATATTATTACTGATAATCAAACAGATAAAGAATCCTTAGGATATTTAGATAAAACAAATGTTAAGTTGATTTTTGCCGATTAGTTAATTGATTATAGGAGATGAGTTACTTTATGAATGTTTTAGCCTTTGATTTAGGTGGAAGCGGTGGCAAAGTGTTTTTGGGGCAGTTTGACGGACACACTATATATCTTGAAAATGTTCATAGATTTGAAAATAGTCCTATTTCCATTAATGGAGCTCTTTATTGGAATATCATAAGTATTTATCAGCAAATGAATATTGGTATAAAAAAAGCAATTCATATTACAAATGATAATATTGAGTCATTAGGCATTGATACTTTTTCTAATGATTTTGTATTTATTGATAGCAGCGGAGAATTACTTTCTCCGTTACGTTGTTATCGTGACAATCGAACACAAAAGTATCAGCAAGACATTTATAATAAGATTTCTCCAAAAGCTCTTTATCTTCTTACAGGAAACCAAAATGCGTCATTTAATACTTTAATGCAATTGGCTGCAATGCAACAAGCAGGTCAAAGTTTTATTTTGGATAACTCTCACAAAATGCTTTTTACCCCTGATTTGCTTATTAATTTTTTAACTGATAAATTTATATCTGAATATACTATATCTTCTGTTAGCCAAATGTATAGTTTTAAAGACAAAAACTGGTGCAATGAAATTTTGGATACATTTAAAATTTCTAAAGATTTATTTGGAGATTTAGTTGAACCTGGTACAATTGTAGGGACTACAAAAGAGTCATACAATAAGCAACTACAGACCAAAGGATTTCAAGTTACTGCAGTTTGCGAACACGATACCGCCTCTGCATTTCTGGCATCTATCTGCCAAAGCGATTGCGCTATTATTAGTAGTGGAACTTGGGCTTTAGTTGGTACAGAAGTATCTGAACCTATTATTACAGATGAAAGTTTTAAATACAATATTGCTAATGAGGGCGGCTATCCCGGAAGACATCGCCTACTTCGAAACGTAATGGGTTCCTGGTTAATTCAGGAAATTCGTGAATATTATAAAAACCAAAGTCAAGACTATAGTTATGCTCAGCTAGAATCTTTGGCAGTTGAAGCACCGCCTTTTGTATATCTAATAGATGTTGATAATCTAATATTCTTTTCACCTGGAGATATGCCTGAAAAAATCTCCACATATTGCATGAATATTTATGGACATGCTCCTAAAACAATAGGTGAGCTAGTACGTTGTATATATGAGAGTTTGGCTTTTAAATATCGTTGGACCATTGAAAAGCTTGAACAAATTACCTGCAAGCCGTTACCAACTATCAATATTGTTGGTGGTGGTTCAAACTCAGTATTAACGTGTCAGTTTACAGCTAATGCATGTAACAAACCAGTTATCGCTGGGCCTTCAGAAGCCACAGCACTAGGAAATATTCTTGTTCAACTTATTGCTAACAAACAAATCTCTGATATTAACCAAGGAAAAAACATATTACAAAAATCCTTTCCAACTCAGAAATTTTATCCTGAGGACACAAGAGTTTGGGAGGAACAATATTTTAGATTTAAAGGTTTGTTTAATTTAGATTGAGTCCCTTATCCCTCTTATAATAGGAAAAGCATCTGTCATTTTGCAGATGCTTTTTTAAGTTAATAAGCCATTACTTAGTAGTAACAGTTATTTCAGCACGATTTTCATAAGCTTTTTTAATTGCACCTATTATATCACCATGCGCATCTTTAAGACTCATAGTTGCCCCAGATACTACATCGGCAAGATCTTTCTTTTCCTGATCAGTAAGCTTAGCATACTTTTCCTTATCTTTCTCGTTTTTGGAATCAGCCTTTAATGGACGTCCATTAACGTCAGAACAATTTTTTGCATACCACTGTTCAATTTCTGCTACGGTTTTACCTTTAAAAACCTTCTGGTAGAAGTCCGCTTGTTTATACCAATCTCTAGCATAGTCCATACCATATTCATCTCCACGTTCACGTTTAGTTTTCCAACCATTAACCTCAGCTGCAATCGTTTCATCAGTATTCTTAGATACTCCACTTACCTCCATGGTTTTATGATCAGTTACATTATATCCTTGTGTGCCTGGCCATCCAGAAAAATGAGGCATACTTGCGCCATCATAGTTAGGGGTACTTACTTCTAAGGAATCAAAATAAACATCAAGTATTTTCCCATCCTTATCAAACATCGCACTAGCAGTTACATAAGTAAAGGTATACACTTGAGTTCCCTTACTATCCTTTCCAGGTCCTACACGGAAAGTTGGAATTTGTCCTACTCCCCTATAAATTTTCATTTGTGTTGACTGTGTTTGGTTAGCCTGCTGTGCAGTTGGCTGACTTGAACTACATCCTGCTAAAAGTCCAATCGATAGTGTCAAAGCTAAAATCATTGGCATTATCTTTCTTTTCGCCATGTGTTACTCCCCCCAAATTTGTTTATATTATCTCAATATAACTATATTACGGAGTATTGTTAATTATACTGAAACAACTCACATTATTTTCTGATTCTTTTATTATTAACTTCTCCTGCTTCTATGAAAAAAGCATCTACAAATTGCAGATGCTTTTAACTTGCCACTTGTCATGTGGGTGGCACTATTCTTCTCTTACCACATCTATTAAATTTTCCTTTTTCATTCTTCTAAGAGGTGCCTGCACAGAGATATATCCGATTATCATAGCTCCTGCCACTGCAATAATTATAGAATCTACAGGTAGTTTATAACTTTGTTCTCTCACCTCATTCATACTTCTGTACATAGCATAAGATAATGAAATTCCTATTATTGACCCATATAAGCTTCCCACAATTCCATAAAGCATTCCCTCAAGAGTTATCATTTTTTTAAGTCCTTTTTGAGTGAGCCCGATACATTTTAGTGCCGCAAATTCTCTTCTTCTTAGTATTAAGTTTGTGGTTAATGTATTTATAATATTAACACTGCCTATTAATGATACCACCACAACAAATCCAAATAATAAGATTTTAATCATCAATATAGAAGCCTTTGTTTTTCTATTTTGATCTATAATATTTATAAGCTTTAAGTTTCCTTCTCCACTTATTATAGATTCAATATCTTTTTTAGCTGTATCTTCTGCCTTTGCATCCTTTAATTTTATGTTTAATGCTGAAGGTTTTATATTCTTGCCTATTAATTCTTCGGCAACCTTTTCCGTAGTTATTATTTTAATATCTGTTTCAGATCCCAGAAAATCAAAAGGATTGCTTTCAAGCACAGCCAGGACTTTAACTTTATTTACATCTCCTTCTCCAAACCCTAAGATACCCTCCTCTTCATTAAATCTACTTCCATCTCTTTGAAGAAGAATTTTGTCTCCTACCTTTAAATCTGTTACAGGTCCGTAGTAACTATTCTTGGTTTTTCCATTATATACTCTATTTTTCCCTATTATAATTACCCCATTTTCATTATTAAGGTTATCAACATTTATATTTCCTTCCTTTAAATACTTCTTTGCAACTTCTAAAGAAGCTTCATCATAAACAACTAAAGAAGCATCAGCTAAAGTCTTAACTTCTCCCTTATATTTTATATCCTCATATATTCCTCCTATAGCTTTTATAGGTGCCAATTCCTTAGTTTTATCTATAACTGCCTTAAAATACTGTGTCCCATATTCCTTGTACAAAGTTCCCATTTCAGGTAGCTTTTTTACATCACTTAAAACTTTATCTTCTATACCCTTAGTATTATCATCTCCAGAAGTTCTTACTGAAAAATGTATATTATTTGACTCATTCATTTCACTGTAAACATTTAGGGACATATCCATAAAAGCTTTAAATGTTATAAATAAAGTTACACTAATTATTATTGAAAATATAGTTGTTCTATACCTTTTTCTGTTTCTTTTTATATTTTTTGAAGCCAAAGCTCCTTCAAATCCAAAAATTTTTCCTACAACCAAGCTTTTTCTTTTCTTTATCTTTTCTTTTGTTATTGAATTTCTACTGCTTATTGCAACTAACGGTGAAATTCTCCCTGCAAATACCGCTGGAAGCATTGCTGATGTATAAATTGAAAGTAATCCAACAATGGCACTGATAATTAAAACCTCTATAGTGATGGTTGGTTTAATGAAAACCAATTCACCTTTACCTATAATTTTAAATGCTAAGTCTATTCCATATAATGCAATTATTCCTCCAACTAGTCCTATAGGAATTCCTATGGCTGCAAGAAATGTAGCTTCTCTTAATATAATTTTTCTTATTTGTTTTGGAGTGCTTCCTACAGCTCTTAGAAGTCCAAATTGCTTAACTCTTTCTACTACACTTATCTGGAAAGCATTATATATAACAGCAATGGTAGCAATTATTACAATTCCAATTACCACAATTAAAACATTTAATAATTCCTTAGGAAATCCTTCACCTTGCATTGCTAATAAATCAGAATTTTTCACAACTGATTTTTCATCTGATAACTTTTTAAGCTCATCAAGGTTTGTTCCAAGATTTTTATTAACATGCAGTTCTGCTAGTAAAATTCTCTCATTTTGATTTAAATCAGAACTATTTGTAATTATCTCTCCTATGCCTAGACTTTGGCTCCTAAAAGTATCACTTAATATTCCAACCAAAGTATACTCTTTATCTGATATCTTTATAGTGTCTCCTAGCTTTGAATCTTTACTTATTTTGCCAAGAAACCACTTTTCTAAAACTACTTCTGTATCCCTTTCTGGAAATCTTCCTTCTTTAAGAGTGTAAGGTAGTAGTTTTACACCCTCATCTGTTACAAATATTTCTTGTCCCTTAAGATTATTGCCTATATTTATTTCTTTTCCCTTTGCATAAGTACCACTTCTTAAAACATTTGGGTTACTCTTTATTTTAGTAATAAGATTTTCATCAACTTTAGAATACATAATATGCCATGACCCATAGGTATTTTTCATATCTTGTATTTGTGCTTCTTGCATACTCTTTAGAAAAAATCCTATGGATGATACTAAAGCAACTGATAATATAATTCCTATTAAAGTAAGTATTGTTCTTTTTTTATTTCCTCTTAGATATTTCCCTGTTATCTCCTTATAACTCTTTATCATATTTTTCACCTCTAATCTATTTCAAATATTTATCTGAAACTATTCTTCCATCCATAATCGTTATTACTCTATCTGCACTAGAAGCTATGTTAACATCATGAGTAATCAAAATCAAAGTTTGGTTATATTTTTTTGCAGAAAACTTTAAAAGCTCAATAACTTCCTTGGAATTACTGCTGTCAAGATTTCCAGTAGGCTCATCTGCAAGTATTATGGATGGTTTATTCAGAAGCGCCCTTCCTATAGATACTCTCTGCTGTTGACCTCCCGAAAGTTCTGAGGGCAAGTGGTTTTTCCTATCTTCCAAGCCCAAAAGTTTTATTATTTCAGCTAAATATTTCTTATCTACTTTATCATTATCAAGTAAAGCTGGTAATGCAATATTTTCTTCTACATCAAGTATTGGTAACAGATTAAAAAATTGAAAAATGAAACCTATTTTTCTTCTTCTAAATATAGCAAGCTTTTCTTCCTTATATTTATAAATATCCTCTCCATCAATAATAACCTTTCCTTCAGTAGGTCTATCCAATCCTCCTAAAAGATGAAGTAAAGTACTTTTTCCAGAACCCGAAGCCCCTACTATGGCTACAAATTCACCTTTATTTATACTTAAATCCACACCTTTTAATGCTTCTACTTTATTTCCTTCTTTTCCATAAATCTTATTTAAGCCTTGAACCTTTAATATCTCCATATTTTTACCTCCTAATATTATCTTCCATATAAAACAGCTTCTATTAATTAAAATTAGAAATGGCTTTTAGTATTAGATTATAGCTCACTTCTACCAATGACATTATTATAGTCTTATTTAAATAAAGTCTCCATGACATACTGCTTACAAAGAAAAAAGTTATCTTACAGTTTAGTAAGATAACCTTAATATTTTAAAAATGTAATTATAAAACTTGTTCCATCTTGTTCTTTGCTTATAACCTCAATATACCCCCCATGCCTTTCAACTACTGATTTTGCTAATGATAAACCTATTCCTATAGAGTCACTTTTTTTGGATTTTTTACTCTTATAGAACCGCTTAAACACATGAGGTAAATCCTCTTCTGAAATAGGTTCTCCAGTGTTTTTTATGATTATTCTTGTGTATATTGGATTGTCTTCTATGTTTATGTTTACTTTTCCACCTTGGCAGGCATGCTCTATTCCATTTTTAACTACATTACTTAGTGCTTCTTGCATCCATAGCCTATCATGCTTTAAGATTACAGTATCCTTTGGTATAAATTCTACCTTAACCTTAGCTTCCATAGCTTTGCTTTCCAGTATTTCCACAGTTTCTTCTATGGTTTCATTTAAGCTCTGCTCCTCCATTTCAAGTTCTATGGCATTAGCATCTATTTTAGCAAGCTTTAGTAAATTTAAAATAAGCCAGCTCATACGATTAAGCTGATTTTCATTATTCTTCAAGAAAGTATTTTGCTGCTCTTTTGTTAAATCCTTATTTAAAAGAATATCATTATATAAAATCATTGTAGAGAGAGGAGTTTTTAACTGATGAGAAATATCTGAAAGTAATTCTACTAAAAACCTTTTTTCCTTGTTAAGAGTGAATAAGTTGCCTCTAATAACCTCTCCCATGGAATTAAAGGATTTTGTGAGCTTTGATAAATCCCCTTCCTTTTCTTCACTAAGTTTTAAATTATAGTCTCCCTCCACGATTTTTTTTGCTGCTGAGCTAAAGTTTCTCATATTTTCATAAAAATATCCATGCTGAAAATAATTAAGAATAAAAAGTAGCATTGTAAGAATAATTCCTGCACTAAATATACTTAGTTCCATACTTTTAAAATTGCCTTTTATATAAGGAAATAAACTTATATCTAACTTTTCACTTAACCCATATTGCCTTAAAATTTCTCTCCCTTTTCTCTCTTGTTCCTTACTTACTTCCCTTGTTAAAAGTGGTACTATTTCTTTTTCAAACTTAGGATCAGATTCAACTATCTTAGCTGTAACACTCCCTAAAGCCTTTATATAATCGCTTTTTAACTTTTCATTATGAGCCTTTATCATAAAATAATTGCAAGTTAAGAATACAGCCATTATTAAAAGAAATATAATAGAACTCCTTTTTATTTCCGGGTTATTAAAATATCTTTTCATATATTACTCCTTAATTACTTCCTTATTCCACTTATACCCTTGCCCTCTTGCAGTTACTATGTACTTTGGCTCCTTAGGATTTTCTTCTATCTTCTCTCTAATTCTCTTTATGTACACAGAAAGGGTATTTTCATCAAAGAAAACTTCTGCCCCATCCATTAACTCTTTTAATATTTCTTCTCTTTTCATTAAGACATTTGCATTTGACATGAATATTAAAAGTAATCTATATTCCTGAGCTGTAAGAGTTAATTCATTCCCATTCTTTTTAGTAAGAGCTGTGGATATATCTATAACAATATCTTCACTTATCAATTTGTTTCCAGATGCCGCTATCTTAGAATTTCTTCTTAAAATTGCTTTTATCCTCAGCAGCAGTTCCTTTACTCTAAAAGGCTTAGTTATATAGTCATCTCCACCCATTTGAAAGCCAAGCACCACATTTACCTCTTCATCTAAGGCAGTTAAGAATATTACAGGTGTATCACTTTTAGTTCTGATGTACTTACAAAGTTCATATCCATTACCATCTGGCAAATTTACATCTAATATTATTAAATCAAAATCTTCTTTTTCAAAGAGTGCTTTTCCATTTTCTAAAGTGGAAGCACTAAAAACCTCATAGCCTTCATCTGTAAGGGTAAATTCTATACCCATTGATAATGCCTCATCATCTTCAACTAATAGTAATTTATTCATATATTCCTCCATCATTTTGAAACTACAATCCATATCTTTATTTCAATTAGATTATACATCTATATTATAATTATTAACACACTTATCATGCATATAACAACTTGCCATGTGGGTGGCACTTGGCAAGTCGAGTATCAGACTTTCACTGACAAGATTACGCCCATGCCGGGCGCACACGAAAAAAGCACCTGCAATTTGCAAATGCCTTTAGCTTAAATTTATATTATATCACTTATTTTCTCAATAACACTGTAAGTTTATTTACTTTCCTCAATTAAATACAAGAGATTATCATCTACATTATAAAATAACGGTATAACTGATATCTTTGGATATTTTTCATTTAACCTTTTTGTTTCACTTAACAAAAAATCTATTTCATTTTCAATTTCAAACATTGGAGCAAAACTTGTAAAATGTTCTTCTGCATGTTTTTCATCCCATCCAGCATTCTCAATTAATCCTTTTATAAAATTATCCTTTTTGGACATTAAATTTACCATTCCACAATTATTATGTCCTATTAAAGCTATTGTTTTAATACCTCCAATAGCAACAGCATAGGATACCTTAAATTCGCTATATCTCAAATTGCCCCCACCTGTTCGTAAAATATAAGCAAAGTTATTAGGAATCCTAAGTTGTTTACGATTATCCATACACATTCCTACTAAAAGTTCAGCTTTAGCATATTTTTCAAAATCGTACCCTAAATTATGATATTGTAACAACTTTTCAATTGGAGTATTTATATATTGTGGTAATATATCCTTTTTATCTAATACCTTTATTAATCTATTCATAAATAGCCCTCCTTATTTTATGTAAATAAAAGTAGTCACGAACCGTATTTATTACTCCCTACAAGTATATAGTTTACTATTATAGTATATTTGATAGCTTAAGCCAAGTTTTTTCATTAAATATTTGAAAACGCCGTCCAATAAATTAAGGACAATCAACAACTATTTAAGAAAATCACAATTAGTTGTTAACCATCCCCATTTTCATTATAAATATTCTTTTTTGAACTCTACATAACCATTTTTTCTTAATTTACAGGCTGGGCATTCTCCACAGCCATTTCCTTTTATTCCATTGTAACAAGTCAAGGTTTCTTCTTTTACAATATTAAGAACTCCTAAATCACTGGCCATTTTCCAAGTTTCTGCTTTATTTATCCACATTAAAGGAGTGATGATTTCAAATTCATAATCCATAGCTAAGTTTAATGTAACATTTAAGGATTTTATAAATACATTCCTACAGTCTGGATAACCACTAAAATCACTTTGAGACACACCTGTTATAATAGTGTTTATTCCCCTTTGTTTTGCAAATACTGCAACAAAGGTTAAAAACAACATGTTTCTCCCATCTACAAATGAATTAGGCACTCCCTCTGATGGTGCATTTTTATCAACAATTATATCTTGTCTAGTCAATGAGTTCGGTGCTAATTGATTTAATAAATTTAAATCTAAAATATGATGTTCTACATTATATTTTTTGCATATGTCCTTTGCACATTCCAATTCTACTTTGTGCTTTTGATTATAATCAAAGGATACTGCTATAACCTCTTCAAACTTTTCTTTTGCCCAAAATAAGCAAGTTGTACTATCTTGTCCACCACTAAATACTACTATGGCTTTTTTCTTATTCATTTACTACACCGCCTTTAAGTTTTTATTTAGTATAAAGCATCATCAATTTATTATTTAAAATTGTATCTGTGTTAAATCTACCTCTTAAAGTAGTTGATATTGTTTTGGTTCCTGGCTTTTTTATTCCTCTAGTACTCATACATCCATGTTCACCTTCTATAATAACTGCTACATCTTCTGAACCAGTTATCTTTTTCATTATTTCTGCTATATCGCTTCCAATTCTCTCTTGAAGCTGAAGTCTGCGGCCTACCATATCCGCTATTCTTGCTATTTTACTTAATCCAATAACTTTTCCATTAGGCACATATGCTACTGCCACCTTCATGTTATACATCAATGCTAAATGATGCTCACAATGGCTAAATATTTCTATATCTTTCATAAAAACTATATCACTAGAATTTTCATTTATAGATAAATCATCCTCGAAAGTGGTATTAAACATTTCTGCAATTTCATCGTTAGTAAAGCACATTCCCTTAAATACTTCTTCATACATTTTAGCTACACGTTTAGGCGTGTCCTTCAGCCCTTCTCTATTAGGATCATCACCTAAAGCTACCAAGATTCCCCTTATATGCTCTTCAATTGCTTTTATATCAATAGCCATGATATTATACCCCCTTTTTACTTGGTTCCCATATAATTTTGTGAAGCTGTACCTGTAAGTTAACTCCATTCATTTTATTATCTTTCATAAATTCTACTATATCTTCCATTTGAATTTCTTCAAATACAGGACTAATATATACACTAACTTTATCCACGAGATTATACTTATCTATTATATATTTAGCTTTCTCTAAATCTTTGGTGCTGCCAGATACAAATTTAACTGTATCTTTCTTACTTAAATAATTAAAATTTTCTACTGCCATTTTTTCTTCCATATTACTTGATGGAAGCTTATAGTCCATGGTAAAGCTTGGTAGATTTTCTATGTTTGCAAACTTATTTAAAAGTACACTTCCGTTAGTTTCTATTTCGATGTTAAGTTCTTTATCTCTAGATAGCACTTCTAAAAGTTCTATTATTCCTTCTTGAAGAAGAGGCTCTCCCCCTGTTAAGGTTGCATTTTTAACACCTGTGGATTTAATATACTCATATATATCATAAGCAGACATTAGCTCATAAGGTACATCTTTTTCATTAGCCCAGGTAGTATCACAATAGCTGCAGTTTAAATTACATCCTGCAAATCTTATAAATACTGCTAATTGTCCACAAAGTCGTCCTTCTCCATTAATACTAATAAATTTTTCAACCACCTTAAAATCCACCTTATCTAGCCTCGCTTTCCTCATATATAGCACTATTAGTAGGAGTTTCATAGACTGTAGCTCGTTTTACGTTATATCCTTTTTCTTTCATTGTTTTAAAGAAAAATGCTGCAAAATTTTCTGCTGTTGGTCTAAAACTCACCTGTATTACTTTAAATCCGTCCTGACATATACAATGTAATGTTTCCTCTCTCATAGTTCCTTCCTGAATTATTAATGCATGATCATAAGAATCTACTATAGTTTTAATATCTCTTTTTAAATCTCCAAAGTCAATTACCATTCCATCCAGCTGACCGCCCTTTTGTAATGTTTCTGACTGTACTTCAATTTGAACTTTCCATCTATGTCCGTGAATATTTCCACACTTCCCTTCATAATTAGCAAGGAAATGAGCACTATCAAAGCTGTGTTCTGCTTTTAAAATATACATAATTATTCCTCCTCACATTATCTTAAAATCTTACTTCCATAATAGCAGCAACCAATTGCTCCATTAAATTGAGGTTCTTCTACAGGCACTATTTCTTCATAATCATTCTTAAGGTAATTCCTTATTGCAGTATTATTAGCAACACCACCAGTTAAAACTAGTTTTTCACCTCTAAATTTAGTTAAAAGATGCTGCAATCTTTTATAAAGAGAATAATTAACCCCTGCACATAATCTTTCAATACTTACGCCTTCAGCGATTTTA
This sequence comes from Clostridium sp. HMP27, assembly GCF_000765165.1. Classification (NCBI taxonomy): domain Bacteria; kingdom Bacillati; phylum Bacillota; class Clostridia; order Eubacteriales; family Clostridiaceae; genus Clostridium; species Clostridium sp. HMP27. The sequence goes on from NZ_JMFY01000043.1 coordinate 97,511, forward strand.
CCAATTAGCTCTGACTCAGAAAATACCGCGCAAGTTGAATTTAAATCCACAGGATTTTCTGAGTATTTACTCATTTCATCAAGGGCTATTTCAAGCACATTGGCCATATTCTCTAAATATCTACCGCAGGAAGCAGCACATTTTTCATTAAGCTCTAAATCCGTAGTAATACCTTTTTCTATTTTAACTACCTTAACATCCTGTCCACCAACATCTAAAAGTATAAAATCTTTTAAATTAGTTTGGTAAATAGCTCCATAAGTATGAGCCTTTATCTCATTTATTGGTGTAAAGAGCTTTAAGTCAGTATTGTTTTTTCCGTAACCTGTGGATACTGCCTTATCAACCTCACCTATATCAAGTTTTTCTAAATCTACAATTATCTTGCCATCAAAACTACAGTAATCTCTGTAAAAACTCATTGTACTTACTTTTTTCTTTTGGACTATATTATTATTTTCCATTAAGACAATCTTAACTTCTCTACTTCCAATGTCTATTCCTAATATTCTCATCTTTCAGCCTCCTTTAAATCAAGAAGCATATCAAGAAAAGCTTCTAGCCTAAGTTTTGTTCTTGCATCTAATACATTTAACTTATCTCCTTCAATGTTCAGGATGGGAATATCCAATTGGCTTTTAATCACTATATCTTCAACTGCTCTGTGACAAAAGGCCTGAGTGTAGTGAATTATACCATCTAATTTTCTATGTTCAATTTGTTTTTTTAATTCCTTAATTCTAAATCCAGTATCATAAGGATAAGTGTAGTCATAATACTGCTGAAATATATTTAAAGCTTTATTCCCTCTAGGAAAAGCAAATTCTCTTTGAACTTCGTTATAAACAAAATGAGCATTAAAATTTTCAACAAAGTCATATATATCTCCAGTCATTGGAGGAACCCCTATATATCCTAATCTTAATTTTTTATTTATTGGCTCCCTTTTTCTAATATCATGGATAGCCTTTTCAAGATCAGCTTTATATAAATTTATATCTCCATTAAAGTCACTTAAGCTTACCTGATACAGATGATTTTCAAAGCCAGTAGCCTTGTTTTCCTTATATGTTAATTCATCAATTTCCTTACCTAACTCCCTAATTTCATTCAATCTTTTTCGAACTGGTTCAACTTCTTCTAGAGTTACATTAAAGATATCCATAAATCTTTTTATTTCATTTTCTACATCCTTAAGATTATGGCTATTTGGAAAGGAAAATGGATAAACCTTTATTCCTCTTAACTCAAGCACTTCAATAAGGGCTTTAGTATTAGAACAATCTCCCCCCATAACTCCAACTATTTCTTTAATATTATTTTCTAAACATACTCCATAAATTCCCTTTATCCAAGCACATAAGCTTTTAGGAAATCCATCTCTTTCAGCTATATCTATATATTTCAAATAATTCTCTGAGGTTATAAAGATATTATTTAAATCTACCGGTGTATATCCTGCAGCAATTATAACTTCTATTGGTACTGTTGTAGTTAAACCTATTTTTTTCATTACAACTTCTCCTTACTTTAGGAACTATATATCTATAATTTTCTATTTTTTCCAAACAAAAAAGGGCATACGCCCTCCATAAACAAAAAACTACCTAATTCAGTAGTTACGTCCTAGTTTTGTTTATAGACAGGATGGTTACGAACTGTCTCTATTATTTTTTATGTGGCTACAGTTTACTATAAAACATTTAGTAAGTCAAGTTTATAAAAATAGATGATCAGGATAAAGTATTATGATGCCCCATAAATTCCCACAGGCCAAAATAAAAGTATCCACTTAATTAATAATTTCGTGGATACTTTTATTATTATTTAGTATTTCTATGTATTATACTCTATTCATTTCTTTCATAATTTGTTATTTTATCTATTGTATTATCTTCATTAGCTATTACTACAATAGGCCTGTACTCTCTAGCTTCTTCTACATCCATCTGACAATAAGCCATTATTATTACCTTATCACCAGTTTGAACACATCTTGCTGCTGCACCATTCAAACATATAGTTCCACTTCCTGGCTCTCCTGGTATAACATAAGTTTCAAATCTGCTTCCATTATTAATATCTACTATTTGTACCTTTTCACATTCCAAAATATTAGCAGCTTCCATTAAAGTTCTATCAATAGTTATACTTCCTACATAATTAAGTTCAGCTTGAGTTACCGTAGCTCTGTGTATCTTAGATTTTAACATATGTAACTGCATATTATTTCTCCTCCAATTCAAAAATAAAATTATCTATAAGTCTAGTATTCCCAATAAATACAGCTATTACAATAAGAATAGAATTTTTTATACTACTTACAGTTTCAAGTGAATATTTATCTACAATTTCTATATAATCTATCTTTGCAAGACGTTCACCATCAATTTCTGATTTTATTTTAGACTTAATAACTTCTGTATTCATCTCACCATTTTCTAAAAGTTCTTTGCTTTTCATTAAACTTTTATTAAGAATTGTAGCTGCACTTCTTTCTTCCGGTGAAAGATATGCATTTCTTGAACTTTTAGCAAGTCCATCTTCTTCTCTTATTATAGGACATCCTATTATCTGTATATCAAAATTTAAATCTCTGACCATTCTTCTTATTACTGCTAACTGTTGAGCATCCTTCTCTCCGAAATACGCCCTATCTGGATTAACTATATTGAATAATTTAGAAACTATAGTACATACCCCTCTAAAATGACCTGGCCTTTTAGCCCCACAAAGTCCTTCTGTTAAATTTTCTACATCAACATAAGTGCTAGCATTATTAAAATACATCTCTGATGCTTCAGGATTAAATACTATGTCTGCACCTGTCTTTTGGCATAGTTCCTTATCTCTATGAATATCTCTTGGATAAGTACTTAAATCCTCATTAGGTCCAAATTGAGTAGGATTTACAAATATACTTACAACAACCTTATCATTTTCCTTTACTGCTTTATCAATTAAACTTCTATGGCCCTCATGTAGATATCCCATAGTAGGAACAAGCCCTATACTTAATCCTTCTCTTCTCCACTTTCTTGTATATTCTCTTAGTTCTTTTATTGTAGATACAGTTATCATATTTAATACCTTTCTTCCCTTCCGATTAAATGAAACCCTTAGTATAATTTATCTATTATCTTATCATCTATTGAAAAAGTATGTTCTTGCGATGGAAAAGTTCCATTATTAACTTCTTCTATATATCTCTTGAAGCCATTTTTCATACTTTCTCCAACCTCTGCAAACTTCTTTACAAACTTAGGACTAATATTTGAAAACATGCCTAGCATATCTTGATATACAAGTATTTGTCCATCACAACCTACTCCTGCTCCTATTCCTATAGTTGGAATAGATATAGATTTAGTTATAATTTCTGCGAGCTTAGCTGGTACACATTCAAGTACTATAGCAAAAGCTCCAGCAGCCTCAATTTTTTTCGCATCTTCAATAAGCTTTATAGCAACTGATTCATCTTTACCTTGTACCTTAAATCCACCAAAAACATTTATAGATTGTGGAGTAAGGCCAATATGCCCCATAACTGGGATTTGCGCATTCACTATAGTTTCAATTTGTTTACATACCGAAGTTCCACCTTCTAGTTTTACAGCTTCAGCTCCTCCTTCTTTAATTAGTCTTCCAGCATTAACCAAAGCATCATATGCTGAAGTTTGATAGGACATAAATGGCATATCTCCTACTATAAGTGCATTCTTACTTCCTCTGGATACAGCTTTGATATGATGAATCATATCTTCCATGGTAACACTTAAAGTATCCTTATAACCAAGACAAACCATTCCTAAAGAATCCCCTACTAGTATTCCATTAATTCCACATTCGTCTATCATTTTTGCTGTTAAATAATCATAAGCCGTAAGCATTGTAAGCTTACTTCCTTCTGTTTTAGCCTTCTTAAAACTAACTGATGTATTCTTCATTCTAGTACCTCCAAAAAAGTTTTTATATGGTCATAATTTCTTCCTGGATTTTTCACTTTAGATAATTCTAAGAGCTTCATTGACAGAGTTTTATATAAGTACACATCCTTTGTCGGAATACACTCTATATGTTTTTTTATTGTGCCTAAATCAGCTCTTTCAACAGAACCTGTAAGTGAATTAACAAACCCATTTTCTCCTATGTTTTTTACATTACTGATAATAAGGGGCATCAATGCGTTAGTAGATTCTTCAGAATCTACCCCACATTCTTCTAAGTAATTACATCCTAAACTTATAAGTGATAGCACAAAATTAGACACAGTAACATTAGCTAAATGATAAAGTGACTTTTTATTGACATCAATCCTTATAACCTTATTACCTATTTCCTCAAAAAAAGAGCATAAATAGTCTAGATATTCACTACTTCCTTCTATTGAAAAATAGGCACCTTTTAAATACATGTGTGTTTTAAACTTATCTGAAAATGGAAACATAGGATGGATAGAATATCCGAATGCACCTGAATTGTTTATATCCAAAAATATTTTAGAAGATTCTGCGCCACTTGTGTGGCAAATAATTTTATCCTTTATATTAAAATTTCTTATATTCTGCCAAATATCACATATACTATCATCAGAAGTTGTAATAAAAATTGTATCACTGTTATTTACAAGTTCCTCTAGATTATTATAAGCTTTTGAATTTGTAAAAATTGCCGCTTTATATGCAGACTGAAAGGTTCTGCTATAATACCCCTCAACTTTTACTTTATTATAAGATAAATATTTTCCAAGAGAAAAGCCAACTTTACCGGCACCGATAAAACCTATATTCAATAAGCATCACCTCTTTAATTTTTTTGAAGTGATACAAAAAAATCCTCAGCTATACTGAGGTATACTTCTCCTGTATAGTAGTCTCATTCATTGTGATATGAGCAGATATTGATATAAAGTCAAAATTAATCTTGTTGAATATAATAAAACAGTGCAGTTCCCTAAGGATACCACCCATTAAAATGAGTTTATCACAGAAAAAAATACTAGGCAAGAAAAATATAAAACGCCGGTCAATGTTATTTTACAAACATTAACCGGCTCATTTTTACTGTATAGGAAATTATATATTTTTATACTTGTGGGTAATATTAATATCAGGTCTACCTGTATAATACCCTTGAGACAGGTCCACACCTAATTCTTCAACAGCATTCAGCGTTTCCTTATCTTCTACGAATTCTGCGACAGTCTTTACATTAAATGCTTTTGCCATACTTACAATTGCTTGAACAATATATAAATTTTCTCGTTTACTATTTATATCCTTAATAAATGAACCATCAATTTTCAAATAATTTACATCTAGATTTTTAAAATAGTCCATGGAAGAAAAGCCTGTGCCAAAATCATCAATAGAAAACCTATAATTATTCTTTTTACATTCATTAATTATTGAAGTAAATTTCTTAAAGTCTTTTATGTTTTCTGTCTCTGTAATTTCAAATATTATATTTTCATGTTTAACATTGTAGTTATCTATAATTGAATTTACTTTATTTAAGTAATCAATATTATCTATCTCTTTTACAGATAAATTAAATGCAAATATCAATTTATTTTCTTTGTCAATCTTACTTTTATAACATAATGCTTTTTCAAGTATTGTTAAATCAACAATTTCTATTAAATCATTTTTTTCTGCAGTTATAATAAAAGGATACGGAGATAAATAATTTTCTCCATCTTTTATTCTCATAAGCACTTCATACTTTTCTATTTCTTTTGTTTTTATGTTAATTATTGGTTGAAAAAATGGTACTAATCTATCTTCCTTTATTGCTTCTTTTAATAACATTAATTTATTATTATCCAATTCTATATCTTTTGCTAACGCTTCTAAACTAGAGCATATATACTTATCTTTACTATACTTTAAGTCATCTACTATTTTCTCTATCTTGAATAAGCTATCATTAGCCTTTTGCATTTCTATTTTGTTTATATCTATAAGTGCCAAAAATGATTCTATTTCAATACTTTTATTTTTTATATTAAATTCTCTGCGCTCTAATTTAGCCAAATTCTTGTCAATGAAATCTAAAACTTCCTCTTTATTTTCATCTTTAAACAGCAAAATAAAGGATTTATCATTGTAACTATATAAAGTTGCCTTATCATCAAAGAGTTCTTTTATTAATTTTGCATATTTATTTATAGCCATTTCATATAGGTTTCTTCCATATGCAAATTTAATGTTACTTAATTTTTTAATACTAATTACTAGTAAGCTAGCATTGCCATAATATTTAGAGTTTCTTATGATGTCAGCATATAATTTATTTTTGGTTTTAAAACCCGTTAAATCACTAAAATTATAAAACCTATTTATAAAATAATTTGCCAGTATAAGAAGTAATAAACAAATAATACTTCCTATAGATGCAATACGAAAATTTGATATATTCTTTTCCCTGCTTATTACAGCAGGTTTAGTAAAAGTGAGTATTTTACACTTTAAATTTTCTATACTATTGTAATATCCATATATCTCATCGTCATTGATATTCTTATAATTTATATACCCCAAAATATTTTTATTTATTCCAATCCATTTATCTTTAATTTCGTTAATATTATTATCTACTGACTCTTCAGATGATGAAATTATTACATTGTAATCATTAAATACCAAATATATATCATAGTTGTATACCTTTTTTACAAGCAACTTATATATATCCTCCAGCAGTATATCATCACTGATAACGCCAATAAACTTCTGATTCTTGTAGATAGAGTAACTTATTGTTATGCATGGCTTTTTAGTTGCCATATCAGTATAAACATTGCTTACAATAGGAATCTGTGATTTTTCAGCATCCTTATACCACTCTCTTCCTCTCAAATCATATTCCATATCAGTTAATTTAACTATTTCTTTTGAATTAATCTTATTACCAGATAAGGCATCGACAAAATATATGTTATGTGACATATTGGATAATAAATTTTTATCTTTAAATATACTTGATATTATATTGGTATTATCTTCAGAAGTTTCCTCTAAAGAATTACCTAGAAGTTCTACTACTACATCCCCCTTAGATTGTATAGATAACTTTTCATGAGAAATTTGTTGATTAATAAAGTAAATACAATCCTTATTGTTATTGCTTAAATTTAATTCATACTTAATTTTTATATTACTATTTTCTTTAACTACAAATATTGTAATTATTCCAATAAAAATAAAGCTAATAATTGAAGATATTAGTAAATGATTTTTTATATGCTTAGTCATAATTCACCTCTATTAACAAAAAAACAGGCACAATACGCCTGTCCAATTATCAAAATGCAATTTAGCAATCTTAGCAAACATTATCCTTGGCAAATTTACCAAGACATACCAATGATATTATATTACCAAAAATAACATAATGCAATATAAAGATTTACTTAATAAAAATATTGATTAGTGCAAAATTTTGCCTTTATGAATCGTATTAGTAGTGAAAGGGGAGTAAAAACTCATGAATAAATTTTATGGTACCGAAAATTATATTCAAAATATTATTGAAAAATATTCTGATATGATACTAAGAATTTCCTACTCTTACATGAAAAACCTTAATGATGCTGAAGATATAACACAAGAGACTTTTATTAAGCTTCTTGAGAAGCAGCCAACATTTCAAAGCAGTGAACAAGAAAAGGCCTGGTTAATTAAAGTTGCAATTAATTTAAGTAAAGATAAATTAAAGTCCTCATGGTTTAAAAAGACAGCTCCATTAGAGGGTGAGTTTATTGCTGCTACGCAGGAAGATAATGAAATAATTGCAACTGTTTTAAGCTTGCCATTGAAATATAGAAGTGTTATTTTTCTATTTTACTATGAAGATTATAGTATTTCTGAAATTGCTAACATTTTAAATTTAAAAGAATCAACAGTTGGTTCACAACTTAGTAGAGCAAGGAAATTACTTAAATCTAAATTGATGGAGGATTTTGAGCATGAATAAAAATAAAATCAAAAATGCCTTTTCTAATATAAAAGCAAGTGAAGAATTCAAAAATAAACTAGCGAACAATTTAAAGTCTACTTCTATAGAGACAAAGAGGACAAAGAAAAAGTTGTATAATAATTCCTTTGCAGCAGTAGCCGCTATTTTATTAATCTGCATAGGACTTATGAGCTTTAAAACTATAATAAATAAAACTAAAAATCCACCTAATATAGTAACCATCCCTAAAATAGAATTACCAAATAACAATGGCATCTATGTTAAAATGATTCCCCTTATTGTATATAATGGCAAAATATATACTTCTTCTCATACAATCATTGATTCTAAAAATACGGAAAATCTTTTAGGCGAGAAACTAGGTAGAACAAAGGCTAATATAAATGAATGGAGTAAACAAACAGAGTATTCAAAGGAGTTTGCCTCTAATATAGGAGAGCAGGATGTATATACAGTAAAAGACTATGATAAAGCCTTTAGAATAATGACTAATATTAAAACTCCCGACGGAGCATCTTACCCTGAGTTTTATGACTGTTTGAATGGAATAACAATTAATACCGGAGCAGATGTATTTGGAAAATTAAATCTTAAGGGCAATGTTATCGAAGCTAAATTTAGAAGTTATAATAATTGGAATAATGGTGTAGAAGCTTTTAGCCCAATAAATGATATAGCTTTATTAAATCGCTTTCTTGATAAGGTAAATAAGTCTACTCCTTACTCTCAGGAGGAAATAGAAACTTCCTTAGGTGATTATAGAAATGATGATGAATATAAAGAACTCATCTTAAAATTAAAGGATGGCTGCGAGGTAAGTTTTACAATTTTAAAAAGTGGATATGTATATTATGGCTATTCCACTGTATACTTTAAAATTAATGATAAAGTTTTTGAGAAACTATGGAATGAACTAACTGTTTCAAATCCTACAAAATAAATAGCTGTTTTCAAGATGCCGCCCCCTAAATTTAGGGGGCGGTAAATAATATGTCACCTATATTAAGCATCTTCGATAACTTTTCCAAACAAATCGCCTTCTAAATTATATTTATTAATTGTTAATCTTTATATTTAAGTTATTTATACAAGTCTGCTGCAAGCTTTCTTAAATTTATCTCCTCTATCACTTGGAAATAATTATGTTTTCTTATTATAACTCCCTTTGAGCAAAGAAGATTTAATGTTCTTAATAAATGTCTATAACTTGTTCCTAAAAGCTCTGATATCTCAGTTAAATTTTCATTAAATTCTATTATTATCTCACCGTTACTATCTGTTCTTTGTCCAGTAGCAAGAATATAACTAGCTAATCTATTTTCCAGTGGGTAAAGCAAGTTTATAGAACTATTTTTTGAGCATCTATTTAGCTTTTCACCTAGAGAGTTACACATAAATCTTAAAAACTTCACATCACTAAGTAATTGTTTCCCCGCATTTTGTAAAGAAATACCTATACAATATGTATCCTCTATAGCCTGCACACTTGAAGAAGCGTTTTGAGGGTTGATAATTTCTAAGTCTCCTAAAATTTTAAAATCTTGATAAAAGCAAAGTAATAAAGATTTGCCATTGCTAAGTGTGGTATACACTTTAGCTTTACCTTTTACAAAGAAAAAAAGATATTCTATAGCTTCATTTTCCCTACAAATATGTTCACTCTTTTTAAAAAGTAATAATTCCATGAAAGGTCTCATATCACTAGTAAATATTTCGTCAATTCTATATTTGAAAATATACTTATCCATTAAACTTAAATCATTAATTTTTATCATAGTTCCTACCTTTAAACTCATATAAAAATCAGCCTATATTTTTCATTAATTATGACATATGTCATAATCCCTTGCAACTGTTTTATGGTAAATTAAATTTAGAGTTTTAAGGAGGGAATAAATTCTATGAATACTTCAGTTTCAGTTCTTATAGGTGCATTAATATCTGTAATGCTTATGTTTAATGGAACTTTGTCTTCTGCCTCTGGAAATTATACTTCCAGTGTAATCATTCATATTGTTGGACTTTTTTTTATTACACTAGTGATGCTAATAAATAAATCAAAGGTTAAAATCCAAAAGGATATTCCTATATACTTATATAGCGCTGGTGCTATAGGTGTGTTAACTGTTCTTTTTAGTAATTTGAGTTTTTTAAAACTTGGAGCATCTTTAACAATTGCTTTAGGTTTATTAGGTCAATCACTTTCGTCCATAGTTATAGATAATTTTGGATTATTAGAAATGCAAATTTTTAAATTTGAAAAAAAGAAATTGATTGGATTGATATTTATTATTTTAGGAATATTTATAATGACTATTTATTAATGGAGGTTTATCAATGTTATATATATTTGTATCAATTTTAGCTGGTGTTTCCATTGTAGTTGCAAGGGTTATTAATTCTAACTTAGCTAAAATAATTGGTATTTTTCAAGGCACTTTTTTTAATTATGTTATTGGACTATTTTTTTCTTTTGTATTTTTGATTTTAAATAAGGAATTTATATATATATCTAATGTAAGATTTAGCTCAATTCCAATATTGGCTTACTCAGGAGGACTATTGGGTGTCTTAGTAGTCTTACTATCAAGCTATGTAACGCCAAAAATTTCTGCCTTTTATTTGACCTTGTTTATTTTTATAGGCCAATTATTTGTTGGAATATTAATTGATTATTTTACTTTGGATGGATTATCAATAGGCAAAATTATAGGAGGATTTTTAGTATTACTTGGACTTACCTATAACTTGCTAATAGATAAGAAACATGAAATGAAAACTGATAGCGAACAACTTATAACATCCACCTCAGAATTTATAAATGATTAATATCTATTTAATAATCACCTGTAACTTGCCACGTGCCTGGCACTTGACATCTATGCTACACTATATAAAGAGGTGTTTAAAGTGAAGAAAATAGTAAAAGTAGTTGGTGCAATTATTGAAAATGAACAAAATCAAGTGCTTTGTGCTCTTCGTTCTACAAAAATGACACTCCCAAATCTTTGGGAATTTCCTGGTGGAAAAATTGAGCAAGGTGAGTCAATTGCTGATGCAATAGTAAGGGAAATTAAAGAAGAGCTTAGTTGTGATATTGAATTCATTAATATATTCAATGACAACACTCATGAATATGATAATTGTATAGTAAATTTAATTACAACAAAGTGCAGAATTGTAGGTGGACACCCTATTGCAGATGAGCATGCAAAACTTATTTGGTTACCTAAAGAAAACTTGCTTTCTTTAAACTGGGCACCTGCAGATATCCCTGCTGTTAAATTATTGGCATCAAAAATCGATTAGGAGGGAAAGTTAAATAGCTTATCCCTCCTACATTTTTTACTAATGAAAACTTCTAGTTTTACCTTTTATCCCAGGGGCCTGACCCCTTTTATTCATACCTCAAGGCATCAATTGGATCAAGTTTTGCTGCTTTTTTAGCAGGATATAGGCCAAAGAAAATTCCCACTGATGATGAGAAAATAAAAGCAATAAGTATAACTTTTATTGATACTGGAATTTCCACCTTCATTAACTTACTTGCTGCTTTTCCTGCTGAGATACCCAGCATAGTTCCAACTATTCCTCCTATTAAGCATAAAATAACCGATTCTGATAAGAACTGAAGTTTTATATCACTGGTCTTAGCACCAATTGCTTTTCTTATACCTATTTCTCTTGTTCTTTCTGTTACAGATACAAGCATTATGTTCATTACTCCTATGCCACCAACTAATAATGATATAGCTGCAATTGCACCTAACCCAAGTATAATCATGTCTAATATCTTGTTAACGCTATCCAGATCTTCAAAGCCCTTGTTCGCTGTGTATTTACCTGAGTTACTATGTTTATTTTCAATAATTCTTATTATTTTAGAACTTATTTCATCTGCTTTTGACATATCTGATACAATAACAGACATATAGCTTATATCACTAGATTTCATTATTTGTTCCCGTATTGTTATAGGTATATATATTTGACCTGGCCTGCTATCCTCGAAAGAAGCTAACCCTTCTTTCTCCTTTAAAACACCTATAATTGATACATCTAAGTATTTTTCACCTATATTAACCTTTGCCTTTTTCCCAATTACATTTCCTACATCATTAAATAATTTTACTGCTGTTCTCTCATCTATTACTGCAACATTTTTTTTAGTATCAACATCATGCTCATTTAAAAATCTTCCATAAGAAAGCTTTATATCTTCAATCTCTGGATAATTATGATTTATTGCACTTACATATGCCCTGTTAGACTTATTGTTTACTTTAATGGAACTAAATCCGCTAACTACAGGAACAACTGCAGTAACTTCTGGTACCTTAGCTGTTAATAAATCTACATCTTCTAAGGTAAAATAATCCCTTTTTGCTACATCGTCTGTTGAGGAACTTATCTGTAAATTTATCACATTGGTTCCCATACCTTCAAACTCACCTGTAATAAACCGCTTTGCCCCTTCTCCAATTGATACTATCGTGATAACAGATGATATACCTATTATTATTCCAAGCATAGTTAAAAAAGATCTCATTTTGTTTGCCTTTATACTTTGAACAGCAGATTTTAAGCTCTCAAGAAGATACATTTATACCTGCCCCCTAATTAATTTTCTATTTAAAACAGGTTTATCGGATATTATATTTCCATCCCTAAACAGAATATTTCTCTTTGTATATGCTGCTATATCTGACTCATGAGTTACCATTACTATGGTTACACCTTCATCATTTAACTCTTTAAAAATACCCATTATTTCTTCGCTTGATGCACTGTCCAAATTTCCTGTAGGTTCATCTGCCAAAAGTATCGACGGATTATTGACTAAAGCTCTCGCAATTGCAACTCTCTGTCTTTGACCTCCAGATAACTCATTTGGTTTATGATGCATTCTGCTTTCAAGCCCTACCTTTGCCAAAGCTACCTTGGCTCTTTTACGTCTCTCCGCTAAAGGTATCCTATTATACATCATAGGCAGCTCAACATTTTCAAGAGAACTAAGCTTTGGAAGTAAATTAAATGACTGAAACACAAATCCTATTTTTTTGTTCCTAATTTCAGCAAGACTATCATCATCTAGAGTAGATATATCTTTGCCATCTAAAATATACTTACCAGAAGAAGCTCTGTCTAGGCAGCCTAAAATATTCATAAGTGTAGACTTGCCTGAACCAGATGCACCCATAATTGCAACATATTCATTTTCTTCAACCTGAAAATTAACGCCCTTCAAAGCCTTTAGCGTAATAGCTCCCGTATCATATATCTTTATAAGATCTTGAATTTCAATAACCATTATTTATTTCCTCCAGACTCAGAAACTTTGTCGCCTTCTTTTAAAGTTTTTTCTGGACTTAATACGTATTTTTCCCCTTCTTTTAATCCACTTAAAACCTCAATATTATAATCAGTTTCCAATCCTGTAGTGATGTATCTTCTAACTATTGTATTATTACCATCTATAACAAAAACATATTTTTTACCTGCATCTTCTTTTATTGCTTCAAAACCTATTTGTAGTACATCTTTCTTTTCATTCAAAATAATTTCTGTGTCTACTTCATACCCTATTTTAACATTCGTATCTGGCTTGTTTATAGATACTTTGACATTAACCTTTGAATCCTGATCTGTTGAGTTTAACTTTTTTTCTGCACGCTGGCCAATATCTGTGACAGCTCCTGTGTATTTTTTGTCCCCTCCATTTACATTAATTATTGCCTTTTGTCCCTTCTTCATCTTTATAGCATCATACTGACTTACATCCATAGAAGCCTTATATAATGAATTATCATCTATTATAATCTTCTCCCCTGCTTCTGGATATTGATTTACTTTAGCATCTATTTTTGTAACTATTCCATCTACATTTGCTCTTAAATTACAATCCTCAATCCTCTTGTTAAGACTCTGAATTTCTGACTGAATTAATTCAATTTGATTTTTTTGATTTATAATCTTATTGTTTATAGTTGAATCCATGCTAGAATAAGTACTTTGAGCATTTGCCAGAGCAATTTCAGCACTCTTCACAGCATTTTGGTTGTCCTTAACTGCTTTTTTTGCTGCTTCAAATTCATTGGCTGATACCAATCCACCTTCAAATAAACTTTTACTTTGTCCATATTTCTTATTTACATCGTCCAAATTAATTTTGGCATTTTCCAGTGATATCTGTGCCTGTTTTAATGCATTCTCAGAAGTTAGTTTGTCGTTTGATGAACTGTTTTCTACTATGTAATTTAAATTATATTCTGCATTAGATAAATTAAGTTTTTGCTTTTCTAACTGACTTTTAAAATCTGAGTCGTCTAACTTAGCCAAGACATCACCCTTTTTGACAGTTTGTCCTTCTTTTATAAAAATCTCCACAACCTTCAGAGAAGGTGATAATGCTATTTCGTTTCTGCTGCTTGATTCAATACTGCCTGTAAGCGTTACTGATTGAGTTAATGAACCTTTTTTAACTGCTGCAGTGCTAACTTCTTTAATCTTCGCCTTTTGAGACTTAGAATAGGACCTAATTCCAAATACTCCTACTACAATGATTATAAGTAAAACAAATATCATTGGTTTTTTAAGCCTAAATCTGAGCTTTTTAGGTTTTTGTGGTTTAGTATTATTGATGTCTATACCTGAGGTAGACCCTATAATTGTCCTTGCATTTGGCTGTGTATCCACTCCTATACTTGACTGATTTTCTAAATTTCCATTATCCATAATTCTCCCCCTTTATACTTATAGATCACTTCAATGTTACACTCATTTATATGATCTCTTTTATTTTTCATTAAAATGCCCTAATAATTAACCAAATACACTTCTAAGAAATGTATTTAGATAAATTATCAGGGTAATTCAATTTCGTATTCACTATCATCAATTAACAAATACAAATATCAACCAATTGAGTTATATTATTCAACCAATTGGCTTTTATGCCATTTATGATATCATATGCAAAGCAATAGTTCAATATTTCCAGTTACTTCATAGTAAATTTAATATATTAATTATTTCTTAACAACTACAATGAAACCTCTATCTAAAGGAAAAATTATTGATTACAAAAATCCATTAGCCATGTTTTTTTATACTATTTTACACTTATTACCTCTTCAGTACTATTTTGAATTTTACTTCTTCTTTCATAAGACTCAAGTATAAGCATAAAGCAAGACGCAACTACACTTATACTTCCAACTATCTTCCAAGCACCATTTATTGTTACAAATCTTAATATTTGCCCCATTCCTACAGGTCCTAGTGTATAACCCAATCCATATATCATAGGAATAATAGCACTCATTCTTCCCCTATGGGACGCTGGTGTATGATTTGCAATAAATGGTGACGTACTAATTGCAAGTGATATTTCTCCTAAAGTAAATATAAATGTACTTACAAAGAAGTATACTAACCCATTATAAAATCCTAGCATTCCAAACCCTAAGGCATATAACACCCCTCCATAAACTACTCTTCTAATACTCTTAACATTTTTAGACATATAAGTAATTAAAGGAGTAAATAATATTACTACTATTCCATTGAGTCCTGATATTCGTCCAAAAATTTCAGCTTTATTTTCCGGATGAATAGATATAAGATGAAGCGGCATTAAGTATGACCATTGAGAGTAGACAAAGTTAAATCCACATACAATTACAGCAAAGTAAATTAATATTGGTCTTTTTATAAGTACCTGAAAAATGGAACCTTCTTCGCGCCTTTCCATAATACGATCTTCATCAGTAATTTCTTCCTCTGTTTTATGAATAGTTTCTTTAATAAATAGCGTGATCAATGCCAGAGAAACTAAAGCTGTTATTGCATCTCCTATAAATATAAGAGATAAGTTTTTTTCATACAAAAGTCCACCTATAACTGGTCCTATAGCAAAACCTAAATTCCATCCCATATATGAAAGAGCATATGCCCCCTCCCTATTTTTATTGGTAGTTAAATCTGCTATTAAAGAGTCATGCGCTGGTCCTGCAGTAATCATTGAGGCTGATGCCAGCATTAATACATATACCATAGTAATAGATGGCTTCATAAATCCACAGCTTAGGTAAAGTAACGCGGCTAAGCAATCAAATATAACTATTACTTTTTTTCTTCCAATACTATCCGCCAGTTTTCCGCCGAGCATAGCAGCTGGGAGCTGTAATATACCTGTGGCGCTTATATACACTCCAACCATTTGCTCTGATAGTCCTATTTTGTCCTTTAGTATAATTGTTAGTAATGGCATTACAAAGCAACCAAAAGCATTAATTATTCTAGCAACAAATATTACATATATTTCTTTAGGCAATCCTATATATGGTTTTAGCAGTTGTTTTAAATATTTCATTTTATATTCACGTCCTTGCATAATATTTAATTAATTTTCATTATATTTAATCCATTCTTCCAGTAACCTTTCTAGTTCCTTTTCAATATTCTCTTTTTGAGAAGTGTATTTACTTAGTTCTATATAATCAGAACCTATAGAGTCTATTTTAATATCCAATTCAGAGATCTCTTGCTCAAGTTTATTTATTTTTTTCTCTATCTTCCTAGTCTCAATTTCTTTTTTCTTTGTCTCATTTACCTCTCTTACCTTCCTTGGCTTTTTTTCCTTTATCTCTTCCTGCCTTTCTTTTAGTTCGGCTTTTTTTACTTTATAGTAATCATAATTTCCCAGGTAATTTATAAGCTGCTTATTTTCAAGGGCCACTATTCTATTGCAAATTGTATTTATAAAGTATCTATCATGAGATATAAAGAATATAGTTCCTTTAAAATCTATTAATGCATCTTCTAGCGTTTCTATTGAATCAATATCCAAATGATTTGTAGGTTCATCTAACATTAGTAAATTTATATCTTCATATAAAAGTTTACTTAATTTAAGTCTTGTTTTCTCTCCTCCCGATAAATTTTTGACCTTTTTAAACACACTTTCTCCAAAAAACATAAACTTTGAAAGATATTCTCTAGCCTTACCTTCTAATATATCTAAATCTTCTCTAAAATACTGAAGAACAGTTTGCACTTCATCCTCGAAGATTATATTTTGCGGTAAATATGCAGCTTTAATATTAGCGCCTAGCTCCACCTTGCCAGTACTAACACCTTCTTCTCCTAATAAAATTCTCATAATAGTAGATTTTCCACTTCCATTAGATCCCATCAGTGCTACCCTTTCTCCATAGCTAACTAATAAATTAGCATTCTCAAATAATATCTTATCATCAAAGCTTTTATATGCATCTTCAATCTTTACTACTTCCTTCCCCGACTGCTCACTATCTATAAAACTTAGTTTCATATTTTGTTTTTCAGTATTAGGTATATCTACTCTCTCAATTTTATCTAGTCTCTTCTGCATACTTGCAGCTCTTCTAAAAAACTTTTCATTGCCACTTCTATTAGCCCAATCTCTTAAGGTCTTTATTGAATTTTCTATAGCCCCTACTTTCTTCTGCTGTTCTTTATACGCCTCTACTTCCAGGTTAATATTCACTTCTTTTTGCCTTATAAAACTAGAGTAATTCCCTATGTAGGTCTTACATTCTAAATTCTCGATTTCAACTATTTTAGATACAACACTATCTAAAAAATATCTATCATGGGATACCATAAGAACGGTTCCCCTGTATTCTTTCAGGTAATTTTCAAGCCACTCTAAAGATTCGGTGTCTAAATGGTTGGTTGGCTCATCTAAAAGTAATATATCTGGTTCTTCTAGCAATATCTTTGCTAGCATTACAGTAGTCTTTTCTCCTCCACTTAGTACGCTGAACTGCTTATTTAGAAATTCCTCTGTTAATTTTAATCCACTACATATTTTACTAAGCTTCTCTTCCTTTTCATATCCACCCATTGCCTCATGCCGGTGCTGCATATTACTATATAGCTTTAATATCTTATGAAGCTCTTCCTCCTCTAAATTTCTCATCTTATTTTCAAGATCTATCATATTTTCTTCAATCTCCATTAAATCTTTAAATGCAAGATTCAAGACTTTACGAGCTGTATACTCATCTTTATAGTTTGGCATTTGTTCTAGGTATCCAATTTTTGCTCCTTTTCTAATGGCCATATTCCCTTTATCAATAGGCTCTAGTCCCGATATCAGTTTTAGTATTGTGCTTTTTCCACTTCCATTTCTTCCAACTAACCCAACCCTTTCTCCTTGATGTATATCAAAGGTAATATTACTTAAAATTAAGTTAGCTCCAAAATACTTAATTACTCCATTCAATGATAATTCAATCATATAAACCCCTCCTTAAAATAAGGATAAGGTGTGCTTGCCAGATTTATTTAATTTTTAACAACAAAAAATCCAGGCAAGTAAACTACTGCCCGGAATGCTCCACAAAAAGAATATAAAAAACCGGGCAAGGCCACACCTTACCCGGATATTATTAACTTAGTATATCTGGTAAAATATGAATCACCTGCTTACTTTAGAAAAATATTTAATTTTAGACGCACTTGTCCCGTTAAACACAAAATTTGCTGAAATTCTTACAGATATTGCTCTAATTTTATCCATTTTTCTAATAATGCAAATACTCATAATTTTACCTCCTTTACTTTAATATGTAACACTAACATTATAATCCAAGTCAATTATAAAATCAATGAATTTCTGAAATTTACTGGTTCTTATCATAAACTTTTCCATCGGCATAGTATATTTTCACAATATGACTATTACTTTTTACATAATCATGGTTCCATCTTATTGCTATATGAAAATTATTTCATAATATCCTTTTGTTATATTTAACCAATACTTAACTTTACTCACATGTTTTTATGAAAATAAAATGTTTATACATACCCATGCATATAATCCCATATAAATAAATAATAAATAAAATTATGCGTTATGGAGTTAATAGATGAGTAGCAAACAAGAATTTAAAGAAAGACAAAAAAATAATATAAATATTACAAACAATGAAAACAATACACATTCTATTAATGATGTAGAAACCGAACCTTGCTCAATTTCAGATAATATTATTAAGTCCGCTGAAACTATTTCAAGTGTAAACATAATTAAAGATGAAATAACTAAATTAGGATTAAATCCTGAAGAAAAGAACTATATAGAAAACTATGTTACTCCATTATTAAATACTTTATATTTATTAAGTGCTACTTCATTAGGCTTAGCCAGCTCTGCTGGTCATTTAGCAGTGTCTATCAATACTTCATCTAAATCTTCTAAAATAAAAGATACTGAAAAATTAGTCTATGATATAAATGAACAATGTGAAGATATTTATGATGTTTTAAAAAAGAGAATTGATGTACTTTTATAATTTATTGAAATTTATTTCGTATTACTTTAAATTCTATAACAACCTTGGGACGGTTCACAACTATTTGCCCATGATAGTTGTGAACCGTCCCATTTTAATTAATCATTATGCTGATCATCAAGTGAATGTAAATTTAATAATGACTATCTATAAAAAAGTTCTAATAGCTCTTCCTTTGATAACTTATTTAGCATAGTACCTTCTGTAAGTTCTCCTGTAATAATCGTATCAATTAGCTCTTTTTTATGCTCTTGCATTGATATTATTTTTTCTTCTATAGTTCCTCTTGAAACTAGCTTAATCACTTCTACTACATTCTTTTGTCCAATTCTATGAGCCCTATCCGTTGCTTGATCTTCTACTGCCGGATTCCACCAAGGGTCAAAGTGAATAACTAAGTTCGCTGAGGTTAAATTAAGTCCGGTACCACCAGCTTTTAAGGAAATTAAGAATACCCTAGGCTTGTTACTACTATTAAACTCATTTACTAATTTAATTCGTTCTTTAGAGGGGGTAGATCCATCTAAATAAACATAATTAATTTCATTGTCTTTTAAAGATTCAGCTATCTTTTTCAAAGCAGAAGTAAACTGTGAAAAAAGCAGTGTTTTCCCCTGAGATGCTATATTTTCTTCTATTAATGCCATTGCAAGCTTAAGCTTTCCACTGCCTCCTTTATATTCATTAAATACAAGAGAGGGGTCTAAGCAAATTTGTCTTAGTTTTGTTAAGTAAGAGAAAATTTCTATTTTCCCTTGGGAACTATCCTTTATTTTTTCTTTAACCTCTTTTATATAATTTTTATATATAGTCTTTTGAGCTGAGGTCATTTCTACTAATATTTTCTTTTCTATTTTATCTGGAAGATCCTCTATAACTTCTTTTTTAGTTCTTCTCAAAATAAAGGGCTTTATAATTAACTTAAGATTTTCTAAATCACAATCCTCGTTATAAATAAACTTTTCTTCAAAGGTTTCTTTAGAGTATAGATAGCTGGGCATTATAAAATCAAATATAGACCAAAGTTCTGTTAAACTATTTTCAATAGGGGTTCCTGTAAGTGCATATCTTGCATTAGCCTTAATTTCTTTAACCGCTAAAGTTACTTGAGCTTCGAAATTTTTAATATTTTGAGCTTCATCTATAATACAATAGTCAAATTGAATATTACTATACTTATCAATGTTATTTCTCAGAGTTCCATAGGTGGTTAAAAGCAAATCATATTCTTCTAAATTATTTATTACAATTTCCTGCTTCTCTATATTTCCATGAGCAATACCTACTCTTAATTCTGGAGCAAATCTTTCTATTTCAGACTTCCAATTATAAATCAAGGATGTTGGAGCAATTATCAAAGATTTTTTACCTTTTTGTCCTACAAGAAAAGCTATGGTTTGAACTGTCTTTCCAAGACCCATTTCGTCTGCTAAAATACCACCAAACCCTAGCTCACTTAAGCTATTAAACCACTTAAATCCAATGATTTGATATTCTCTAAGTTTTGCCCTTAAACTTTTTGGAACAGTTACATCTTTACTATTTATTGTAGTTATTTTGTTCTCTATATTCTTTATAAGCTCTATTCCTTCCCCAAATTTATAATCCCTATTTTTCAAGCTTTCAGCTATATATATTGCCTTATTTTTTTCTATATAAGAGCTACCTTTATCTATATCCTTATTGATATCTAATATTTCAATTAAATTAAAGAAATTTCTTATACCTTCATCTTCAAAATCTATAAATCCATTATCTTTAGTTTTATAAAATCTACTATTGGATTTGTAGCTTCTAAATATATCTCCTAGCTCCCTAGTATCCACATCACCAATATTATAACTAAATTTAAATCTATCGTTTCCCTCATAGAAATCTATGTTAATAGAGCTAGTATTATATAATTTTATATCTTCTAATCCTTGGCCTAAAATTAGTGTACCTAATGATTGTATTCCACGTTTCTTACTATTTAATATATTAAAAAGATCTTTATCCCCGCCAATAAATACAAGCGTATCTTTTCTTTTTATAAACTTATAGTATTCAAGCTTCATAAGAACTCTTTCTTCCTGGCGTGAATTTCTCATAACTTGTGTGTTATTATTAATCTTTTCTAATATGTTGATTTTATCATTGTTATACATTGCATATACATTACAATATATATTTCCCTTCTCCTTATAAATAAAAAATTCAAATTTTAATAAACTGGCTGCAAATCTTTTTACTTCTTCTGTAAGTGTAATATCTTTTGAAATGCTATTTAACAAAGAAATAATTTTATTATAATTTTCTATAGTTTTATCATATAAAATCTCGTTTTTTTCTCTGAATTTATAATATAAAGGTAAATATTTTTGAATTTGATTGCTAGAAGGTAAATAAAGATTATCATTAAAGAAATATACATCTTTGTTTTCAGTTAAAGAAATTGGGAGCTTATTATAAGTTGTTAATTTAAAGTATTCTTTTTCTTCTTTTAAAGTAAAAGTAAGCGGTAAATCAGCATTAAAGACAGTTGTGTTATATTCTATTCCATTGTACTTAAATCTAATTTTGCTTTTCCCCGTGCATTCTAAAAACCTTCTTAAATCATTAGATTCTATTGTTAATACTCTACCCATAGAGAATATGCCATTGCTTTTATTTACATATTCTCTAATAAAATTTACTACTTTTATATCTTTTGGGGAAATCATGTATTCTTCTGGATTGTAGACAAACTGATTATTGAAGTAAGTACTTTGTTCCTTGTCTAGATTTAAAATAAAACCCATTAAATCATCAATTAAATACTTTTGTGCAAAGCCCAATCGAAATTCTAACTCATAAACATTTATACCTTTGCATGATTTATGAGTTATTTTTATATCTATGCCCACATGAGCTTTTTCTTTTAGTTTCTTTGGCGTATTTTCTTGCTTAAGTAACTTTTCCGATGGCTTTTTTTCTTTGCATTTTTTATTTTCTAACAAACTTAAAAATTTGTATGTTGTGGCAATTAAATGCTCACACATAAATAATCTTTTATCTTTAGAAATCTCCCTAAAATTGTCACAGCTACAACGCACATCATCTAGCTTTTTATTCTTCAAGTTTATTTTTATATGGGTTTTTAATTGATCATAATTCTTGTCACCTGATACTTCTCCATAGATATGGTATATTTCTTCTATTTTTCTTCCCTTCACATTAGAAACTAATCCATTTTTAAAAACCTCTTCTCCTATTTGTCTCATTATATTAGAAGAAGCTTTAAAAATTATTTGTTCTATTTCTTTTATGTTTATTTTTATCATCTCTTTTCCTAATTTAGGATTTTCACTTTTTTTAAGTATTCCATTTACTTCTTTAAAACATCACCTTAAGATTTATTATAATGCATAATTCCTTTTTCTTTCTAGATTTTTATGATATATTAATTAATTGTTGCCAACCGTCCCCAAGAACGTGGAAAAACATCTGCAATTTGCAGATGCCTTTAGATTAACTTGTATTATTTACTTATGCAGAAGCTGCTTTGATTCTATTTAAAAGAAACTTATTTGTTTTACTTCATAATCTTTTTTGTAGCCAGCAATAATATCTTCCATTTTATATAATATTTTCGCCTTATCACATTCTGTTTTAAAGAGTTCCCATAGCTTAGATGCTCGTTTCGAGCGACATTCATAGGAAAACCCATATTCCTTTATATATTTTTCAGTTAGTCCATAAAAATTCTCATCTAACTTGTTAAAGAAATGTTCTCTTTGGTTTTGTCTAAGTGTAACTCCAAATGCAGGATAAATAAATTTTGCTCCATTTTCCTTTGCAAGTCTTATAATCTTAAGTATATTTTCATCACTATCTTCAATAAATGGTAATACAGGCATTAGTAATACACCTGTAAAAATCCCCTGAGAAGAAAGTTTATTTATTGCTTCAAACCTTTTAGATGACACTGCTACATTAGGCTCAATTTTTTTGCTAAGATTATCATCTGCAGTTGTAATTGTAATTTTGATAAGAACAGGCGAATGACTTTTTATATCATTTAATATGTCTATATCCCTTGTAATAAGATCGCTTTTTGTGGCAATACCCATTCCAAAGTTATATCTATTTATGAGTTCTAATGCACTTCTAGTAAATTTATATTTTGCTTCAAGAGGATTATATGGATCTGACATTGCACCAGTTCCAACTACGCCTTTTTTTCTCTTTGATTTAAGCTCGCTATTTAATATCTCAATAGCATTAGCTTTTGCACGAACGATATCAAAATCTTTAATTTGATAACATTCACTTCTTGAATCACAATATATACATCCATGACAGCAACCTTTATATATATTCATATTATAATTTATTCCAAACCAGTTGTTATTATCTGCCCAGGCTGATAGTATTTGCTTTGCAGGAACAAGTTCCATTTTCCTTTACCTCATTATAGTTATTTAATTTAGTACGATCAGAACCTCTTTTATATACAATGCTTATATTTACAATTATTGAATACAAATATCATATATAAATTCAATAGTTGTTAACCATCCCCATTTTCAAACAATCCTAATATTTCTTCATCACTTAAAGCCGCAAAGCCTTCACCGCCTGAAAGTTCGTCTCCCATCAATTGTGAAATTAGCTTTTTCTTTTCTTCTTGAAGTGATATAATTTTTTCCTCGATAGTTCCTTCGGCTATGATTTTTATTACTTCTACCACGTTTTCTTGCCCGATTCTGTGTGCTCTGTCTGTAGCCTGTTCTTCAACTGCTGGGTTCCACCAAGGATCAAAGTGAACCACCACATCTGCTGAAGTTAAATTCAGCCCCGTTCCTCCCGCTTTTAAACTTATTAAGAATACTGAGTTCTTCCCATCATTAAAAGCATTTACCATATTCATTCTCTTTTCTGAAGGGACGGAACCATCTAGATAACTAAAAGATATTGATTCTAACTCAAGTCTTTTCCCAATGTTTTTAAGCACAGATGTAAACTGTGAAAATACAAGTATTCTGTGGCCTTCTTCTATACTTTGAAACAGGATTTCCACAAGGGCTTCTATCTTTCCGCTGCTTCCAGTATAATCATCCATGAGTACTTTTGGATCTAAGCACAGCTGTCTTAGCTTTGTTATGTAAGAAAGTATTTCTATCTTGCTCTTTTTAAATTCGTCATCACGCACCTTTTTTTCAATAAGTTCTACTGCATAATTTGCATAAGCTTTATATACCTTTTTTTGCTCATCGTCTAAGCTTACAAGTAGCCTTTTTTCTATTTTGTCAGGCAATTCTTTTATAACATCCTTTTTTCTTCTTCTAAGAATAAACGGCTTTATAAGTTTATTTAATTCTTCTAAAACCTCTGGGCCTTCTTTAAGTTTTTTATGATATCTTACGCTAAATCTCTTTTCATCATATAGATATCCAGGCATTATAAAATCAAATATAGACCATAGCTCCATAAGAGAATTTTCAATTGGTGTACCTGATAATGCAAATCTTGTTTTTGCCTTTATCTCTTTTACTGATATAGCATTTTGAGAATTTGAATTTTTTATATATTGAGCTTCATCTAATATACAATAATCAAATTCTATGGCCTCATAAATATCTGAATCTCTCTTTAATAAATTATAAGTTGTTATTACTACATCATAAGTTTCTATATTTTTAATTATCTTTTCTCTCTCTTCTCTTATTCCATTAATGGCAACTGCCTTAATAGATGGTGCAAATTTTTTAAATTCATTTATCCAATTATATACTAATGATGTAGGGGCTATAATTAATGACTTCTTCTCTTTATTAGATAATATAAAAGCAATAGTTTGAAGGGTTTTACCAAGTCCCATTTCGTCTCCTAAAATCCCTCCAAATCCTAAATAATCCAGAGTTTTCATCCAATTATATCCAAATTTTTGATATTCTCTTAAGCTTCCCTTTAAGTCCTTTGGAGTCTCAAACTTTAATTTTTCTATATTCTTAAATCTATCTCTTATTTCTTTTAATTCTTTTTTGCCTTTTATATACCTAATATCATTTTCATCTAAATAATTATCTATGAAAACTCCCTTACTTTTAGATATTTTAATATTATTTTCATCTATATCATCATGAGAAACCACATCTAAAAGCTTCAAAAACTTATTAAGTTCCAGTTCCTCTAAGTCAAGGTATTCTCCATTTTCAAGCTTGTAATATTTTAGATTATCTCTAAATGCTCTTAATATTTTAGAGGTCTCTTGAGGTGGAATATCCCCTATTTTAAACTCCATTTCAAAATAATTGTACTTACCTGATTTAATATCTCCACTAATTCCTTTTTTACCAATAGATTTTATACCTTTAAAGTTCTCGGAGTAATATACATCTCCTATTTCCTGCAGCTTATCTATTTCACTTTTGAAAAACCTGAATATATAGTCATCTCCCATTAATAGATAAAACTTCCCTGCTACTGCTTCAAATCCAAATGCTCTAAGGCGTGAGATTACATCATGTTCTTTTTTAGAATCTCTGTATATAATTTTCTCATTGTAATCTTCAAATATGTTAAATTCAAAGGCCCCATACCTAACCTTTAAAGTAAGATTAATATTTTTCCCTTCCTGATCAAAATAAAAATTAAACTTACACTCATCCATTACTATTTTATCTTTTATATTTTTGGTTAATGTAATGTTAGAAGATAAAAATTTAAGATTTGGAATTAACTTTCGTAATATAGTCTCTTCCTCCTCTCTTGGAACTGTGACAACTCTTACTCCTTTAAGCACTTCAAGATATGGTGTTATTTTATAACAAAACTCATAGTCTGGTAAATATATTGTTGATCCATATAAAAAAACATCATTTTTAGAGCCTAAACTCATTGGCATTCCATCTGGAGATTTAAGCACATATTCACTCTTTACCATTTTTAAATCAAATTTTATAGGCGGAGATTCATTTAATATTTCAGTTTCAACAGCCCTATAAAAAAATCCTTCATTTAAATAAACTCTGTGACTTTTTATAGTATAAAAAAATTGTCTTACTAAATATTTAGGTATATTGATATACTTTCCATTTACGGCTTTTTTTTCAGTTCTATTGATATATTTATGAGGACCTTCTATTTCCTTTAACATAATAATAAAATCAATAATTCTCTTATCCTTTGTACTAAGTCTTTGATTTCTAATATCAAATGTAAAGTTTTTACTATATTTTATAGGAACTTTGTTATAGTAGTAAGTTAAAAACTGATCTATATCCTTTAAAACATAAAGACTATTAGAGCTCATAGAGTTAAGTCCTATCTTAAATTCCGCTGTAATGTTAGCATTAAATTCATTTTTATTTATATAAATCTCTAATTTTATTTCATCCTTATACTTTTCATCTTCTAAAAGCATTTCTAAAGTACTATTTTTATTTTTAAATATACTTTCCTCGTGATTTTTCACTATTAAATTTTTCTCTTGTTCTTCTTTTAAAAGAGGATGTTTTGTTAATTCATCTAAGCATTTATAGAAAGTTGCAACTAAATGTTTACAACAATAATTTTCCTTTTTAAATTCGTTATTTTCATAATCCTTACAACTGCAAGAAGTGGAGAAAATACTTTTCTTTTCAGCATCCATTTCAATTTTTGTACTATATTCATTGAAAAGATTTGCAGAAATAACATTTCCATCTATACAAATTAAATTTTCTTCACTAGTAATATTTATAGAAGAAACCAAATCGTTATCCAGCACTATTTGTCCCTTATCATAATTCTTACCACTAATCCCCTTGCTAAATATTTCTAGTAACATTTCCCTTCTCAATATATTCTCTCCTAACTTTAAAACTTTTGGGACGGTTAATATTTTAGCTAACTGTCCTCATTTATCTTCTTAATCCATTAATTAGTTATTAACCTCACCTAATTTTTTATGAGCTTGCTTTGTCCAATTGGAATTACTAAATATTGCTCTACCTACTCCAACAAGATCTGCCTTTCCTTCGGCTAAAAGACTTTCAGCAGCCTCTGCTTCAGTAATTCCACCAGTTAGGATTACAGGAATGTTTACAACCTTTTTAATTTCTTCAGTTAATGGTGAAAAATACCCCTGTCCTGTAAGATTTGGTACAGCATACCCTGAATGGCCTCCTGATATATCTAAAATATCCACTCCTGCCTTTTCAAATTCTCTTGCAGCAATTTTGCTATCTTCAACAGTAGTTCCACCTTCTGAAAAATCTGAGGCACCAAGCCTTAATAGAATAGGGAAATCATCTCCCACAGCTTCACGTACTGCTTTTATTACTTCAAGATGAATTTTAATTCTATTATAAACATCTCCACCATATTCATCATCTCTTTTATTAGTTAATGGAGAAAAGAATTGGTTTAAAAGATATCCATGAGCTGAATGTATTTCTACTCCATCAAATCCAGCCTCTTTAACACGCACTGCTGAATCTTTAAATGCCTTTATGATATTTTTAATTTCATTGTGACTAAGTTCACGAGGCATATTCCCACGACGAGGATTAGCTATGGCTGAAGGCCCTACTGGTGTTGTTCCAATTATCTCTTCAGTAGTTCCACTACCTGCATGATTAAGCTGCATTATAGCTTTAGATCCATTTTCCTTAATTATATGCGCTAATTTTTTCAATCCATCAATTACGCTATCATCTGCACAAGAAAGTTGATTCTTGCTTGCCTTACCTTCTGTCATTATGAAGCTATGTTCAATAATAATAAGTCCTATGTATCCACCTTGAGATTTTTCTTTGTAATAATTTAAAACTTCCTGACTTACCTTCCCATTTTCTTCTGACTTTGCAGTAGCCATTGGAGGCATCACAAATCTGTTAGTTAATTTTAAATTTCTTATTTCTAAAGGTTTAAGTAATTGCGCCATACTCACTTCCTCCTAAAAACAATTATTTTACACATAAATATTATTATACCACTTTTTATAGTTAATATTAGGGACGGTCAACAATGACTCTTATAACGTCTATTGCTAACCGCCCCTATTATTTAAAATCTATTCTTCATCATAAAAATCTAAGTATGAATATTTTTTTCCGTCCTTTACCCAGCCTAAAATGGAATCCATTCCAACATTTTGTGCTGATTGGAATATAGATTTTTCTACATCTTTAAAGTTCTTCTTTAGATCTTTAATTAAATTTTTTATTTCAGTACGTTTACCTGAAATCTTACTAGCTGCTACCATACAACCACAGTTCATAGGAGAAATTCCAGCATTTAATGTATAACGTCTAATATCATCTTCATGGATATAAAACATCGGCCTAATTAATTCTAAACCTTCAAAGTTTTTAGCTTTTAATTTAGGTCTCATGGTTTGAAAATTTCCAGAGTACAATACATTTAATAAAGTTGTTTCAATAACATCATTAAAATGGTGACCCAGTGCTAATTTATTACATCCAAGTTCCTTTGCCTTATTATATAATGAACCTCTACGCATTCTTGCACACATATAACATGGATAATCCCTTGCAATCCTATCTACAACTTCAAAAATTCCAGAATCAAACATTTTAACTGGAATATTCAAATACTCACAGTTACTTAACAGCATCTCTTTATTACTTTCATGAAAACCTGGATCCATTGCAATAAACTCTAACTCAAATTTAGTCTTTGAGTGTATTTGAAATTCTTGGAATAGCTTTGCCAAGAGCAAACTATCCTTACCTCCAGAAATAGCTACTGCAACTTTATCGCCTTCATCTATTAATTTAAAATCGCTAATTGCTCTAATAAACTTAGACCATATCCCTTTTCTATATGTTTTAATTATACTTCTTTCTATATCTTTCAATGGCTTTCTTTCATTTATCGGAATTAATAACTCGCAGCCTTCTCCTGCTATACTATTATTACTGTTATTATCACTCATTCTATCACCTCATGTTGGAACGTATAATTATAAATCTTATTCTTTTCTATTTTAGTGCAAAATACTTATAATTTCAATGTTATTTATCACAATCCATAAATTAAATGGATTTAATAAATTGTTGTTAACCGTCCCCACCTTAGGCAACCTTAGACAGTTCTTTTTTACTTCTTCTCTTTTGATATAATCTAAGAGCTGTAGTTAAAGCACCAATTACACATATTATTGCCGCGGAAATATACACAATTCTCATTCCATAAATAAATACGTCTTCCCTACCTTGAACAAAACTTGAAACTTTATATCCAATTTTATAACTCATTCTGTTGTATAATAAAGTTGTTGAAAATGAAACTCCAAAAACCATTCCTACATTTCTTACTAAAGCATTTACGCTGCCTGCAATACCAAGTTTATGCTTTGGTACAGTAGACATTACTAAAGAAGTGTTTGGGGATTGGAATAGTCCATTTCCTAAAGATAGTATGGATACAAAAATCATCATAACTCCTATAGTTGAATACTCATTTAAGGTAGACATAAATATTAACCCTACTGCTGTAAACGAAATCCCTAGAAATGTAAGAAATTCTGATCCAATCTTGTCTGATAAGTACCCACTAATTGGAGCAACTACAGTTAAAATTAAAGGGTAAACCATCATAAACAATCCTGTAGATGAAGGTGATAATTTTATAACTTCCTGAAGGTAAAATGGCTGGATTATATTTATACAACTAATTGCTGCAAATGAAATAAATGCACAAAATACGCTTATTGAAAATAATTTATTTTTAAAAATATCCAACTGCAATAATGGTGACTCTGTTCTTTTTTCAAGTATTATGAATGCTGAAAATGAAACTATTGCTAATACAAATCCTAAAATTATCATAAAATTATTATACCCAATTTCCTGGCCCTTTGTAACACACATAAATAATGAAACAATTGCTACTAAAAATAAAAATGCTCCTTTAATATCTAACTTTTCATTTACTCCATCATTGGACTTAGGTAAAAACTTCATACCAAATATAAATATTAAAATTCCTATAGGTACATTGATTAAAAATATGTATTGCCAGCTTGCAACAGATACTATGAAGCCTCCAAGTGGGGGGCCTACTAGTGTTCCAAGTGCAACAAATGTCCCTGATATTCCGAGTGCTCGTCCTCTTTCTTCTGCTGGGAATACATGCGTTATAATACCCTGATTTGTTGCCATGGTTGCTGATGCTCCAATAGCTTGTACCACTCTAGAAACCACAAGCATAGTTAATGTACTTGAAATCCCACAAAGCAATGATCCTATCGCAAAAAGTACAAGTCCCCATTTAAACACAGTAGTCTTTCCTTTTATATCTCCAAGCCTGCCAAAAACTAAAATAGTTGCTGAAATAACTATTAGGTAACTTGTTACCACCCACTCTATTGATGACATAGTTACTGATAGCCTTCTTGCCATAACAGGCAAAGCAACATTGACAATACTACCATCTAAGCATGCCATAAATGGCTGCATAACAACGATAAGGAGTATTAGCCATCTGTTCTTATAAATATTATCCTTTGTATTTTCCATAGTTTATAAAATCCTCCACTATTATTTTTAGCTAATATTAAATGCATAATAGTTAATACTTTGTTTAGAAGATTTATTCGCAAAAATTCCTCACAAAATATTAACTATTAAATATTAAAGCTTATTATTTAATTTTATCAAATTGGCTTATCATGTCAAACTATATCAGTGCATATCACTCTTTGTTAATCATTTAATTGTTATTAACATTCTCTATTCTCCGCTGGCAGCTGAGAATTGGCTATTATAAAGATCAGCGTAAAATCCGCCATTCTCTAAAAGCTCATGATGATTACCTTGCTCAATGATAGTTCCGTTGTTCATAACAAGTATTAAATCTGCATCACGAATTGTTGATAATCTATGTGCAATTACAAAGCTTGTTCTTCCCTGCATTAAGCTATTCATAGCCTTTTGTATTTGTACTTCTGTTCTTGTATCAACGCTTGATGTTGCTTCATCAAGTATTAATATTGAAGGATCTGCAAGTATTACACGAGCAATAGTCAGAAGCTGTTTTTGACCTTGTGAAATATTAGAAGCTTCTTCATTTAATATTGTGTCATAACCTTCAGGTAGCGTTCTAATAAAATGATCTGCATGAGCAGCTTTTGCAGCTCTAACTACTTCTTCAAATGTTGCATCTTTACGGCTATAAGCTATATTATCCTTTATAGAACCTGTAAATAACCAAGTATCTTGAAGTACCATTCCAAACATGCTTCTTAAATCTCCACGTTTAAAATCTTTTATATCTACTCCATCAATTAAAATTTTGCCACCTTGAATTTCGTAAAATCTCATAAGTAAATTTACAAGAGTAGTTTTTCCCGCTCCAGTCGGCCCCACTATTGCAACGGTTTGGCCAGACTTTACATCTATATTCATATTTTCCATCAGTGTTACAGTTTCTTTATATCCAAACTTAACTCCTTCAAACTTAACGCCGCCCTTTAATTCTCCTACTACGTTAAGTTCCCCATTATTTAAATTTTTCTCTTTTATTTCATTGTTTTTAATGTCAATTATCTTAGCATTTTCTTCATCAGGCATTTCCTCAACTTCATCCAATATTTCAAAAACACGTTCTGCTGCTGCTACAGTGGATTGTAAAATGTTTGCTATATTTGCAGTTTGAACTATCGGCTGACCAAATTGTCTTGAGTATTGAATAAATGCCTGAATGTTTCCTACTGTAATCTTTCCATTAGTTACAAATATACCTCCAACTACAGATACTAAAACATAACCAATATTATTTATAAAATTCATCATAGGCATTATTATACCTGAAATAAATTGAGCCTTCCAACCTACATTATAAAGTCTTTCATTTATTTCATTGAATTCATTTATAGCCTTTTCTTCATGTCCAAATACCTTTACTATTTTATGACCAGTATACATTTCTTCTACGTGTCCATTAAGCTCTCCTAAAGCCTTTTGCTGTTCTTTAAAATAATTTTGAGACTTTTTAGCTATAAGTATTGTAACTAGTACAGAAAGCGGTAATGTTGTAATAGTAACTAAAGTAAGCATTGGGCTTATAGTTAACATCATAACTATTACTCCAACAATAGTTACAATAGATGTAATAAATTGTGTTAAACTCTGCTGAAGAGTTGATGCAACTGTATCTAAATCATTGGTTACTCTGCTTAATATTTCTCCATGAGTACGGGAATCAAAGTACTTAAGTGGCAATTTATTAAGCTTTTCATTTACATCTTTACGCATATCAAAAACAGTATTTTGTGCAACTCCTGCCATGATATATTGCTGAATATAACTGAATAAAGCACTGATTAAATAGAGTCCTATAAGTATTAAAATTATCTTCCCAATATAGTCGAAGTCTATTTTAGGACCATGTTTACTAATAAATGTCCAAAGTTCTGGGTCGATATTTGTAACGTCTACCTTAGGAGTTGCTGTCCCTTTAGCCGCTTCTGGGTTGGCCATGGCTCCAGTTATCATTTTTCTAAGAGACTCCGGCAAATCCGGCATCTTTAAAGTATTTACTATATTTTCAGGCTTAAATAAATCCATGGCATATTTCCCTTTAGCCATCAGGCCTTCAAATAACTTGGTTGTAGCATTACCCATAATTTTAGGACCTACAATACTAAAAATTGTACTTATAATTGCTGTTATAAATACTATTATAAGATTAAACTTCCTTGGCATTAAATACTTCATAAGTCTTTTTAGCGTTCCTTTGAAGTCTTTTGCCTTTTCTACAGGTGCTCCCATGGGACCACCGCCGTGTCCTGGTCCCCTTCCTGGCCTCCCTAGTTTTTGTCCTTTATTTTCACTCATGCTAATTCCTCCTCACTAAGCTGTGAAGATACAATTTCTTTATAAACTTCACAAGATTTTAAAAGCTCTCTATGAGTTCCAATTCCTGCAATTCTGCCTTCATCTAAAACTATAATTCTATCTGCATCCATTACAGTACTTACTCTTTGAGCAACTATAATTACGGTTGATTCCTTAGTTTCTCCTTTTAGGGCACCCCTAAGCTTTGCATCAGTTTTAAAATCAAGAGCTGAAAAACTATCATCAAATATATATATTTCCGGTCTTCTTATAAGAGCACGTGCAATGGATAATCTCTGTTTTTGTCCACCAGACACATTGTTACCACCTTGGGCAATTACAGCATCATATCCCTCTTTCATGTTATTTACAAATTCAGAGGCTTGAGAAACTTCGGCTGCATGCTTTATTTCATCTTCTGTTGCATCTTCCTTACCATATTTAATATTTTCACTAATAGTTCCAGTAAACAGCACTGCCTTTTGTGGCACAAATCCTATCTTTTTTCTAAGATTCTCTTGAGACATTTCTCGAATATCCACACCATCAACTAAAATATTTCCACTTTGGATATCATAAAAACGTGGAATAAGATTTATAAGTGTTGATTTACCAGAACCTGTACCCCCAATTATTGCAGTTGTTTCTCCTGGATTTACACTAAAGGAAATATCCTTTATGGCTGGCTGCTCTGCTCCTGGGTAGCTAAAGGTAACATCCTTAAATTCTACATATCCCTTTCTACCATCAGTATTTCTAGGATTTTTAGTATCAGTAATTTCTGGATCAATATCTAGCACTTCATTAATTCTAACCGCTGAAGCCTCTGCACGAGGTATCATAACAAACATTATTGCAACCATAAGGAATGAAAACATAATTTGCATAGCATATTGTAAAAAAGCCATCATATCCCCAACTTGTATATCTCCAGTATCAATACGAAGACCTCCAAACCAAATAATTGCAATACTTGTAAAGTTCATTATTATCATCATAACAGGCATAACAACTGCCATCATCTTATTTACTTTAATAGCAGTTGTGGTAAAGTCATAACTTGCCTCTTCAAAACGCTCCTTCTCATCTTCAATACGATTAAAGGCACGAATTACCCTAATCCCTATTAAATTTTCACGTAGTACAAGATTTATCTTATCAACTTTCTTTTGCATTACTTTAAATAAAGGCACTGCCTTTTTTGCTACTAAAAATATGACTAATCCAAGTAGTGGGATTGCAACTGCAAGCACTAAGGATAACTTTTTATCCTTTGATAAAGCCATGATAATTCCACCAATAGCCATTATAGGAGCACTAACCATCATACGCATTATCATAATTGTAACCTGTTGAATTTGCGTAACATCATTTGTAGTTCTTGTAATCATAGATGAAGTTCCTATTTTATCAAACTCATGAAGTGAGAACCTCTCTCCTTTAACAAAAACCTCTTTTCTAATATCTCTACCAAATGCTGTAGCAACTTTGGATGATAAAAAGCTTGATAAAATTACACATATAGCACTTCCAAAGGCTACAAGAAGCATAAATCCTCCAATTTTTAAAATGTAATCTGTATCTCCTTTAACTATACCTGTATCAACAATGTCTGACATTAATGTAGGTAAGTAAAGTTCAGCCATGGATTGGAGAAATAAAAGAATCAAAACCATAGCTACATATCTTTTGTAAGGCTTTAAAAACCTAAACAATTTAATCATAAATTTTCATCTCCTTTAAACTAGTCAATAACATCAAATAATTACGGTCGCATGCCAATTTAATACTTTTACTAATTTGCATTAGTAGTTAACCATCCCCATTTTCTTGCTTTTCCATGCAATGGTTGTTAACCCTCCCCACTTTATCTTCTAAATTATCCTTCATCTGCATTAGAAGCCTTTTGAGCAGTATTTTCTCTTCTATGGTGAAATTTTCAAAGCACTCTGATTCTATAATCTTCATTAGTCCATGAACTATTTCATAAGCTTCTCGACCCTTATCTGTAAAATATACTCTAGATATTCTTTGATCATTTTCATCGGGCCTGCGTTCTAAAAGCCCTGCATTTTCCATTCTTTTCAGCATAACTGTAATTGTAGCAGGTTTAACCTTAAGCCTTTCAGCAAGTTCTTTTTGACTCTGGCCATCCTTAATATGTAGTGCAAAAAGCATGGGTGGCTGGCCAGGGTATATATCAATTGTATTTAGTAAAGAATGTACACGATGAAAGTGAAGCTTCATCACCTGAGAAAACACATGATATAATGAATCTTTTTTAAAATCCTCCATTTTTAATTCCTCCTATGTTAACAAATCCTCAATATGCCTAAATACTTATACAAGCTTAAATTTAAATTAGCCGACTAAGTAATTATTCTAGCACTGACTTACCCTTCAGTCAACTATATTATTGTATTTAACAAAAAATACATATATAAAAAATTATTAGTCAACTAACAATCTAATTAATTTATAAAGTTGTTAATCCCCAACTTGTGGAAACATTAAGTTAAGTAGAGCGGGTTATAATAAATGCATTTTTAGTTTTTATTTTAGGTATGTTTTTGCTATGCCAAAAGGGGACGGTTATTGTAATTACAATAACCGTCCCTTTAAAATTAAAATTTGTTGTTAGCCGTCCTCATTTTTCTAATAAGCCGTTCTCTTTAATGCTAATTGAATAGAATTATAAAGTATCACTCCAACCAAAGTGTTAACTATAGTTGCAGGAAGTACTACTGTATACATTAAAATTGAAAATGGAGCTGGTAATCCGAAGATGTAAAATGCACTTCCTAGAAAAATAGTTCCACTAATTACTGTTCCTATAACTGAAACTAATGCCATCTGAAATTGATTATTTAACTTTTTATCTGTAATTTTAAACATCAAGTATACAATTTGTCCAGTAATTAATTTATCTATAACATTTGGAATTTGTCCTCCTGGAAAGGTCGTAGTTGCAGCAGTAAGTATTCCTGATGCAATGCTAATAATTACAGCAAGTTTGTAATCTTTACTAATAAGTATAGTTATAAACATCATAGTAAGCAAAATATCAGGCTTCATCCCAAATAAAAGTGGTGGAGCAACTTGATGTAAAATCAAACCTATGGCTAAAAGAAGTGAGTTGATAATAATTTTTTTTAAATTCATAATAAATAACCCCCTAAATATTTCATAAAATCTTATAGTTTTCTTATAAATTAACCAATGCCAATCAGATATATCTTCATTTCAAACCATAGTACTCACCTCCTTGCATCATTTATGCATGATTTATAAAAATTTTTAATTCCGTTGTAAATCATCACATCTCAACTAATTGAGATGTTTCATTTAATATTTTAGAAAATAAAAAAACCCTCACCCTAAAAAAATTAGGGCGAAGGTATTATTCGCGGTACCACCTAAATTATGCAAAAGCATATCTCTCAATCAGACACTAACATGTCCTATCCACTATAACGGGTGGCCTCCGTTAAGTACTACTAATTTAAGATTTCACTTAAACTTTCGGCTTACTTCTAAATGGTCCATTCACTACATGACATCGTATTGAGATTCCACCATCCTCAACTCTCTGAAACTAGGCAATATAGCTACTCTTCCACTTCAATGAATTTATTAAAACAAATTATTTACGTTTAACTTTTTATCATCTTACCACTTTATATTAATATTGTCAATATTATTTCAAATGATTAGCATCTGCAAATTTCAGAGTAGCAAACTGACCTACACCAATATTTCTACTCCATCCTTTGTAACAGCTATAGTGTGTTCCCATTGAGCTGATAGTGAACCATCCTTAGTAATTACAGTCCAACCATCTTCAAGTGTAACACATTCATAGCTGCCTTCGTTTATCATAGGTTCTATAGTGAATACCATTCCAGGCAATAAAAGTACTCCCTTACCAGGTCTTGCAAAATGATCAACATGAGGCTCTTCATGAAATTTTAAACCTACTCCATGACCACCTAAATCTCTTACTACAGAGTAACCTAGTTTATTACAGTAACTTTCAATAGCTCTTCCTACATCATTAAGATCTCCATAAGGTTTCACTGCATTAATTCCTATATATAAAGCTTCCTTTGCTGCTTCTACAAGTTTAACAGCTTTTTCACTTGTTTCTCCTACTATAAACATTCTACTTGCATCAGAATAATATCCGTTTAGTATAGTACTTACATCTACATTAATAATATCACCATTTTTTAAAGCTCTATCCTCTGGTATACCGTGACATATAACATTATTTATAGAGGTACATACACTTTTAGTGAAGCCAAAATAATTTAATGGGGCTGCAATCCCTCCACTTTTAATGGTATACTCACTAACCCAGTTATCTATTTCATTAGTAGTTATTCCTTCTTTAATTCTCTCTCCAACAATATCTAATATTTCATTAGTGATCTTACCACTTTTTCTTATACCTTCAATTTGTTCTGGGGTTTTTATTATATTAAGGGGAGGTATTATAAATCCTTGTTCTTCATAATCATATAACTTGTTATCCTCTTCGAAATGACACTTTTTATACTTTTTCCCACTACCACACCAACATAAATCATTTCTATTCGGTCTCTTCATTTAGAACATCTCCAATCAAATATTTAATCCTACAACTATTATGAAATATATTGCTTGTCAAAGTCAACCCTTTAAGTTTAGGAAAAGGTTAATACAAAATAGCATTCCTTTAGATATTCAAAGTACGCTGTTATTGATTATTTTAGTAATCGTCCCTGAAGCTAAAATTGTTGTTAACCTTCTCTAATTATTTTCCTCAATTTCCTTATTCTTAATGTCTTTGCTTCTAAAAAACTTATTCTTTAAAAATTTTATATCTTCATCTATAAATCTATGTTTAACAACTTTCACATCAAATCTAAATAGCTTAAATGCAAATTGCACAAAGTATCCTATACTTAAAGATATAATCACAGTTCCTACTCCTACAAATCCTCCCAGCATGTATCCTATAATTGATACACATATCTCAATTGAATTTCTAATAAACCTAACAGATTTATTAGTTCTTTTAGTAAATGCAACCATAAGTCCATCCCTTGGTCCTGTGCCTAATCCTACTCCAATATAAAGATAACTTCCTATCCCAATTATAAACAATCCTAAGAGTATCATTAAAACACTTGATATGCCCCCATACACCATAGGCACAAAATCATTGATTAAAAGAATGTCCATAAAAATTCCAATAAATATCATATTAGCAACAGAAGACCATCCTATTCTTTCCCCTAGCTTGCAATTTATTATAAGCAAAACTGCTCCCACTGCAATATTTGCTTGTCCCAGAGTTATAGGAACCTTTCTCACAATCCCTTGATTTAAAACATCCCAGCATCCAACTCCTATATTTGCATTTAATGTCATAACTACACCTAAAGCAAAGAGAAAAAGTCCGAAAAAAAGTCTAAAAACTTGTAATATAATCTTTTTCAAACATTAATACCTCCTGTATAAGTTTTTATCTATATACTATAAATTATATATTTTTACTAATACTTAAGCTTCCTATTTTGATCTTCAACCCTCCATATGATTATATTGTATATATTCATATAATCATACAATACATTTTATGCATTATGTATTATCTTATATATCACAATCTAAAAAACTACATAGGTGTAATCTTGAATTTTTTTAAAAGTATTGTAGCCTCTTACTACTTTTTCAAAATGAAATATATAGAGCTTAGTAAACATTTGATAAATTCCTCCATATTATAATCTTGTATCATTTTTAATACGGAGGGATTTAATGCATATTTTATCAATTCTCTTTTTTGCTATATCTTCAAGCAGCGATAGTCTTATTGTCGGGTTTAATTATGGAGCAAAAAAAGTCAAAATAAATTTAATTAATAATTTTGTAGTATCCTTTATTGCCGGTATGGGAACTTTTTTAGCAATGATATTGGGAAAATTACTCACAAAGTTAATTCCATTAATGTACACAAATATAATAGGAAGCAGCATATTAATTCTATTAGGGCTGTATCTATTAATAGTTTCATTAAAAAAATGTGCAAATAATGACAATAATTCAGAAGAATTAAGTGAAGATATGTGTGAAATTTGCCGCTATGAAGCTGCACTTAGAAGTCCAGAAATAATAGATACTAATCACTCTAAAACTATTGAGTTTAAAGAATCTATTATATTGGGCATTCTTCTCTGTTTAAATAATATTGGCTTTGGGATAGGCGCAAGTATTACAGGGTTAAATATTTATACAACATCAATATTCTCAATACTTTTTAGTTTAGTATTTATTTCATTAGGATATTACATTGGTGAAAAGATATTTTCTAATAAATTATCAAAATACTCAGAGATAATTTCTGCATGCATCATTATAGCTCTTGGATTATACGAGTTATTTATTTAAATTTGACTCTAAAAACAAGAGTGCAAAAATCATTATATTTTTGCACTCAAAGTTTTCTTTTCTGTCTTCTTCTTTCATCAAACTTCCTCTTTAATGCTCTTATATCGTCATCTATAAACCTTGGTTTAACCTTTTTCACATCAAATTTAAACATTTTAAAAGCAAGTTGTATAAAACATCCTGTAGCAAATGCTGTTATTACTGTACCTATACCTACAAATCCACCTAAGAAATACCCTATTGCCAGTACTGTTACTTCAATAAATCCTCTAACTACGCACACGGATTTATGAGTTTTTCTTGTCAGCGCCACCATAATTCCATCTCTAGGGCCCGCTCCTAGCCCTACTCCAATATATAGATAAGTACCAATTCCAATTATAAATAACCCTATAAACAGCATTAGAAATCTTAAAAAAATACTTTCAAATATAGGTATTAGATTATTTCCCATTAAAAAATCCATAAAAATACCTACAAATACCATTCCTCCAATAGTTCCCCAACCAAGCCTTTCTCCTAAAACTCCGTTTGCTACTAGAAGCATAGCGCCTACAGCAATATGAGATTTACCTCTTGAAATATTTCCCACCTTAGCAATGCCATGATCTAGTACATCCCAAGGACAAAGTCCTAAATTAGTATTAATAATTATCACAACGCCTATTGAAGAAACTAAGTATCCTAATAGTAGTCTTAAAGTGCGTAATACTATTTTTTTCATATCGCATCCCATCTTTCTTATTATAGCTAATTTTTTTATAAATCAGCATAGTTCGTTTTCTTAAGATGCTTTCTATATTAGTATTACACAAAACTCTTTGTAAATTCATATATATAGTACATATGTTTAAGGCAATTTTTAGATTAATATTTTTTAGTATAAATTCTTTAAAATTTATATACATTTATTCACATACACACATACATACTTATCAATTTAGCTAAAGGTCTTATATCAGTATCTATTGAAAATTCAAAATATATCTTTCCAAAACCTGACGCCCAAATTTTTAGTTCTGCATCTATATCAAAATTCCCTCCACTTTCGCAAGAAAATGAAGAAATCTTTGAATACGGTATGCTCATATATCCTCTTTTTCTACTTGTTATGCCCTGCACGTCAATAACAATTACCCTCTTATTTGTGAATATAAGTCTATCTCTAATTGATTTATATGATTTTTCTACTATCTCATCATTTAAGAGTAAAAAATCATATACTTCTCTTCCATCATTAACACTTGATTCTGTTAAACCTACAATTTTTGGTGATACTTCTGTCATTTTTCTTTCCCCCTTTATTTCCCTATATAATATCATTATACACATTTAATAAAAATTTTACTATTCAAAAAATTTGCACATTTTTATGTTATTAGAATAATATAATAAATATACAATTTACTGTTTACAAAGTTCCCTTATGGTGACATAATCTATATGTATTTAATAGTTAGTATAAAATCAATCATATCTTAGCTTATTTAAAACATTTTTATTAAATATTCACCATTAGCTATTAAATATTAACTATAGTTGTTTGGAGTTGATAATATGAATTGGGATAGTAATGACGTAGCCAAGGCATCTATTGAAATGGCAATCTCTTCAAGAGAAAATGAATCTAAGTTAATTAAAGATTTTAAAGATAAAGAAATACTTACTGTTGCTGTAGATATAGGTGGTAATTTAATATCTTCTATACCTAAGATAATTGAAAGAGCATTAGTAGCATCAAAAAGGCATGGTCTTATAAAGGATTGTCATCCTCATGATGGTGCTGTTGCTGGCGCTACAAGAGAAGCTATAATACAAGTTGCATCAAAGGCAAATGGTCTTAATGTAGGTGGAAAAATAGGAATTGCAAGATCTGGCGAACACTTGAGCGTATGTATATTCATGAGCATAGGATTATTACATTTGAATGAAGTTGTAATAGGACTTGGACATCGCTCTATATCTGAAATATAAACTGCAATTTAAGCATATATTTAAATGAAAATTAACTTTATACATACTCTTGACAACACGTAGTACTTAATATAAAATCTTATTAAGCTGTTAGTAGTTTATGGTAGGAAAACCCTCAAAGAAATTGAGGTATGGTGATTTGTTATAAAATCATTTTTTTGCAAATCATGCATGATAATTTAGTAGAAACAGCTTAAATTTTTATATCCGTAGTATTGTAGTTTAATGTAGTTTTGTAGTATAAGTTTTTTAATAAATTAATTCTTAAAAACCGTAGTATTGTAGTAAAGTAGGAGATAGTAGGAAATTAGGCCTTTATTTAGGCTTTGTTTTGTTGCATATAACTCTCCTAGTGAGAGTTTTTTTATTGTAAAAATTTATATTATTTATAGTAATTTATGATTTTCTTATAAATCAGGAAGTCTCAATTCATTGAGATGTTTCCTTAATTATTAACTATTTAAATATTAAATAATAATTTAATTATAATTGGAGGATGGTAGTATGGTAGGAAAGAAAAAAAGTTTATTATTATGTTCAATTTTATGTGCTGTTACACTTCTAGGAGCAGGTTGCACAGCCTCTAAGCCTTCTAGCACCAGCAAATCAAACGTTAAAAACATTGGAATCACCCAAATAATAGAACATCCAGCATTAGATGCTTCTAAAAATGGATTTATCAAGGCACTTTCTGATAAGGGTTTTAAAGATGGCGAAAATTTAGCTATTGAATTTTCAAGTGCTCAGGGTGATACTGCAACAACTCAAACTATAGCTCAAAATTTCGTTTCTCAGAAGAAAGATTTGATATTTGCAATTTCTACGCCAAGTGCCCAAGCTGCATTTAATACCACAAAGGAAATTCCAATATTAATAACTGCAGTTACAGACCCTGTGAAGGCTGGTCTTGCAAAATCTCTTGAAAAGTCTGAAACCAATGTAACTGGAACTAGCGATTTCTTTGATATAAAAAATCAATTTGACCTTATAAAAGAATTATTACCACAAGCTAAAAGAGTAGGTTTTATATATAATACCAGCGAAGCTAATTCTGAAAAACAATTAGAAGAAGCTAAAAAAGCAGCATCTAGTTTTTCATTTGAAATAGTTCCAATGGGAATCACAAGTTCAAATGAAGTAGCTTCAGCATTAGATGCCCTACTTTCAAAAATTGATGTTCTTTATACTCCAACAGATAACCTTGTAGCTTCATCAATGTCATTAATAGTTCAGAAATCTACTGAGAAGAAAATTGCCGTAATTGGTGGAGAAAAGGCTCATGTAGAAAATGGAGCTTTAGCTACAAGAGGAATTGATTACTACAAATTAGGATATGAAACGGGTCTTATGGCTGTAGATGTTTTAAATGGTAAAAAGCCAAGTGATATGCCTATTGAGCATCTAAAAGATTTAGAAGTTGCTGTAAATGAAAAAACTTCAAAAGCCTTAGGAATATCTATACCTTCCAAACTAAAGGAAAATGCAGTAATCATAGGAGGTAATTAATATGTCAAGTTTTTGGATAAGCGTTTTAGAACAGGGCCTAATATTTGCAATCATGGCCCAGGGTGTTTATATAACTTATAAAATATTGGACTTTCCTGACTTATCAGTAGATGGTACTTTTCCACTAGGAGCAGCTATAACCTCTGCGCTACTTTTAAAAGGTGTAAATCCTTATTTAGCTACCCTAGCCGCACTATTTTTTGGTATGTTTGGAGGACTTGCAACCGGAGTTTTGCATGTTAAATTAAAAATAACAAATTTATTATCTGGAATTTTGGTTATGATAGGCCTTTATTCAATAAATCTTAGAATTATGTCAAAACCAAATATTCCTCTTTTCAATCAATCCATAATATTTAATAACTCAGTACCAAAAGTATTGATTATCTTAGCTGTAGCCTTAATTGTAAAACTAACATTAGATATATTCTTAAAAACTAAATTAGGATTTTTACTGAA
The DNA here is from genome assembly GCF_000765165.1 of Clostridium sp. HMP27. NCBI lineage: Bacteria > Bacillati > Bacillota > Clostridia > Eubacteriales > Clostridiaceae > Clostridium > Clostridium sp. HMP27. Next base: position 141,018 of record NZ_JMFY01000043.1, read on the forward strand.
AGCAACAGGAGATAATCATCAACTAGTTACTTCTTTAGGGGTAGATATTGATTCAATGAAGATATTAGGACTTATGCTTTCCAATGGTATAGTAGCCTTATCAGGCTCCATACTTGCACAACATCAAGGTTTTGCAGATATCGGCATGGGTGGCGGTATGATTGTAACTGGTCTTGCCTCTATAATCCTTGGCGAAGCACTGTTAAAGCACTTTAACTTTATCAAAGGAACAACCTTAGCAATCATAGGCGCTATGGTTTATAAAGCAATTATAGCCTTAGCCTTAAAACTAGGACTTCCTCCTACAGATTTAAAATTAATAAGTTCAGTAATAGTTATAGTGATTTTAGCATTATATCAAGCCAATCCTAAAAAATCATTAAAACCCTTAGTTAAAAAAGGAGGTAGTCAAGTTGTTACGAATACGAAATCTATCCAAGATATTTAACAAAGGTACTGTAAATGAGAGCGTATTATTTGATAATTTATCTTTAACTATAAACGATGGTGATTTTATTACTATAATAGGAAGTAACGGTGCAGGAAAATCTACACTATTAAATATAATATCAGGAAATACTGAACTTGATGAAGGCGAAATCACCCTTAATGAGAGGGATATAACAACGCTCCCTGAGTATAAAAGAACTAAGTTCATTGGTAGAGTTTTTCAAAACCCATCAAGTGGCGTATCTCCTTCAATGACGGTTTTAGAAAACTTGTCTATGGCCTATAGTAAAGGAACTAAATTTGGACTATCCTTTGGAGCTACTAAAAAGGAAAGAAGTTTATTTAAAGAGTTATTGAAAGAATACTCATTGGGTCTTGAAGAAAAGCTAGATGTAAAGGTAGGAGCCTTATCTGGGGGCCAAAGACAAGCGTTATCTCTTGTTATGGCTAGTCTTTCAAAACCTTCACTAATGCTTTTAGACGAGCATACTGCAGCCCTTGATCCTTCAATGTCATCTAAAGTACTAGAACTTACTTCTCAAATTGTAAATGAAAATAAAATGACCACTTTAATGATAACTCATGACCTAAATGATGCAATAAGCCTTGGAAATAGACTTATAATGCTTCATAGAGGGAAAATAATACTTGATATATATGGAGATGAAAAGAAAAATCTCACCACTGAATCACTTTTAGACTACTTTAAAAATGTTGCTGACAAAGGTGTTTTAAGCGATAGGACACTTTTCTCATAGTTATATGTACAAACACTAGGATGAGAAGAAAATTTTATCTAAGTAAAACTTTCTTCTCATCCTTTTTAATCCATACCTCCTTTTTACTACTTTATTCCCTCTTCAATTTTCTTAATATATTCCTTCACACTTGAATCTTCAAGCGGTGCTCCTTCATACCATGCCTTTCTGCTTATATCCTTATTTCCAAAATATCTGGCTTTTAATATAATTTCAGGTCTATATTCAAAATGTAATATATCAAAATGATACCATTTCCCTCCCCAAACAAAATTATGCTTTTCAAAAACATCTACAATTTCTTGAGGGTAAGAGGCTATTCTTTCTGCCCCCTGCTTTTCAGATGCCCACTGCCAGTAATCCCTATTGTCTCTTGCTAAATCAATTGCAATTCCAAAGGCATGAGGACTTAATCTGCCTGTTCCAGAGATTATTCTATAATTATATGTTCCACTACTTGGAAATAAACTTGCTGCAACTTTAGAATTTTTTTGAGCTATAGGTATAAGCTCCTGCATAACTTTTTTTAATTCCTCTGCCGCCTTATTATTCTTATTAAATCTAGAATACTTACCAACATTTACATTTACAAGGTTAGACTCCACTTTATTTCTTGATCCACCGTAGACTTCCGAAAGCAAACTATATACTCTGCCACGGCCAGGGTCTTCATTTTTAGGCATTAAATTCTTAATGGGTGTTAACGGATATTGTTGTTCCATCATATCTTGTAAATCTGGATTAGCTAATTTTTGTTCAAAACTCTTTACAGCTTTATCATCATATATAATTCTCTTTCCAGACTTCATAATCAAATATACTTTTTCATTTTCTCTTGTTTCTACGCCTACAATATATTCAGGATAAGCCATCATAAGTGATAATATGTCCTGCTTCATTGTAGCCTCATATGTATTCTCTATAGAGCTTGCAAAGGCATTATTTTTATCTAAAGGTTGTTTTCCATATGCTAATAAACTTAATACACAAAATAAGACTATATATATAGGCATATTTTTCATGAGTTTACATCTCATTTTTTTACCTCCATCTTCAATTAATGATTACTAATTAATATATATCCTTGCCACTATCTATAAATTCTATGTAAAATAAAAAATTGCAGTATTTTTCAGATATAAATAAAAGGATTTTGCATGGCAAAATCCTTTTATTTATCAATAAACACATATTGTTCTTGTAATAAGCTAAGTGCCAAATTTAATATAATCTTCTTTCTTATTTCTTTGAATGTGTGTGTTTTAGGTAATGTATTTTTTACATCTTTCAATTCCTCTTGACTCATAGTTTCTAATATATTAGTGCTGTCCATTTTACAGTAAATTTTATTGTTTGAAACAGGAGAGCTATTAAAACAAACTTTAGTAGAGCATTTAAATGGAATATCTATTTCCAAATTTTTCACATTACCATTTACTGCATAATCTGTTGCAGAGTTTATATTTGAGTATGTTATATTTTCTCTTATAACCCCTTTTATAAAAAACTTATTTGAATTATTTATCAAATTACAGCTTTCTAAAAATACTTCTTTATTCAAATCTATTATTTTAAAAACTGCCTCATTAAACTTTATTAATGTTTCTATACAAATTGGAATTTCAATTTGAGATATTATTACTGGAAGTTTGCAAACCACTGGTTCTTTAATGAATTTTGACTTTATGTTTTTACTCGAGCAGCATTCTAATACTGTATTATTAGAAACTTTAGCTTTACAGTGTACAGTAACCTGATTTTCTGCAAGCTCTATGTCATTTATATTGTTTATTTCATCGAAATTTTCTATCTCTTCTATATTCTCAGCAATGTTTATATTGCATTCATCCTCCGAATCTTCTGTATCATATATATCCGTTACATTGCTATGGTCAATATCCTCTACAATATTTTCCTTAACTTCATATTCTACACCTTCTACTATATTTTCAATGCTATGTTCTATACTATCATCTACTTCGATATTTAACACCTCCTGCTGTTCTTCATAAACATTAAGCACATTATTGTCATCTTCTGTCTGTACATTACTTGATAAATCTTCATTATTATTTTGTTTGTTATTACCAAAAATATTAAATTGACTGCCTAACATTTCAAGCAACCCTATAAACGCTAGGGATGAGTCATCTGCTCCTTGAGGTGAATTTTGTGGAAACACATTGTTTCGAGGTATAAGGTCTAATTCCTCTTCACATCTTCGTCTATGTCTATGCTTCTTTGACATATAGACTCTCCTTAATTATTGATAAAAACATATAATAAATAATAGATGACAATTAATGAATCCTATCGCTGAATTGAGGTGCGATAATTTGTAGAAAGCCGCCAAAAGGCGACTTTCATCTTAGATTATTAATTGTTATCTATTATCTAATGTTTAGCATCCTGCTTTAGCTATAACTGAAAGTGTTACATTGCATACATCTAATATATCGTCTTCATTTACATTTACAGCTTCAACTAATCTAACACTATATTTGCAGCATCCTGGGCAGCCATTACATTCACAGTGACAGAAGTTAAATGATGTGGTTAATTGTTCATCTTCTACATCTAAAGCAATTGCAAAGTCCCAAGTTCCGCATGGTACTTCTTGACCTTCATCACAAGTTTTGAATAATCCAAATACCAATCTTACTGGAACAGTACTCTCTCCACCAGATTTATAGTGAATAATACTACAGAAATCAAATTTTACAACTGGATTCTTCAAGCAAGTTGTATCAATAGTAATACATCCTAATGATCTTGGATAGAAGAAGTTAGTTGTTCCAGTATTACCTTCACCTTGACCGCCTATTATGGTTCTGTCTATTCTAGCACCTGTACCCTGTGCACATTCAAATAGTACTGGGTATGGGCATGGATTCTTTGGACAGCAGTGTCTATATTCATGTTTATCCTTGCATTCTTCACATTCTCTGCATTCGCATATACACTTTTTCTCATCTTTATCGCAATCTTTGTGTTTTCTATCATAATCGTAATCTCTGTCATGATCATAGTCCCTGTCATGATCACAGTCTCTCTCATAATCTCTACCATAATTGCAATATCTTCTGTAAGGGTATGGTCTACAAGCTGGATATCTTGATTGATCGTCACATTGTCTGTTGTCATAATATAGTTTCATAAAAATCCTCCTCTTTATTATCTTTAACTCATCAATTTTTTAACTTTAGAAAGGTTTCTAACCTTCTAATATAATATATGAGAAACTTAAATAAGCGTTACATAACTTACAGCTTTTTTTATTCTTCATATTCACATTGTTCTTTATATGGTGGGTACCAACGTGACTTTGGTACATATACTGGCTGATTTTGAAGCACTTTAAGTCTAATATAAATTACCATTTTCTCAGTAAATTCTCTAAAACATTTTTCTCTCTTAAATCTACCAGTACATTTTATATCACGATTTAAAATACTTGATTCTAAAATCTTTGCCCATTCTAATTCACAAAAGACTTTTTCGTGGAATTTTTGAAAGTGTATTCTAGACTCCTCTTCATCATTTGAGCAGGTCATTTTATTATCCAATGAGTTTAATTCACCTTCATAGGATTTTCCAAATATAGGCTTCTTATCAAACCTAACTTTGGTTACACATTTAAAAGGAATGTTTACTGTTGTATGCCTTATATCTCCACTAATACTTGTTTCATTAACGCACCTTACAGTAGAGTACTGAATATTTGCTTGAACAAATCCTCCAATAAATAACTTATTGGTGCAAGGAACTAAGTGACATTGTGTTATACAAACTTTTTTATCTATAGCTTTTATATCAAAAGCTGGCTCCTCTAATCGAATGTCTGCTTCAACATCTATTTGCACCTTAACATCTGAAAGTACTACTGGAACTTTAGCAACTAATGGCCCACATATTCCAACTGGATCATAGCATTTACTATCACATTCTCCCAAAGTCTCACAATTTATAACCTGTGAGTCACACTCTGGAATTGGCCTTGGTCTGCATCCTGAATCTCTTCCTTCATCCATAACTCAAGCCCCCCTCCTTATAATCTTAAGTATATTAAAACTTTAAGGTCTAACTTTTTGCTCTTAAAGCTTAATATCTACTATCATATTATTCTGAGAAGACTAATTTGCTACAAATCCTTAAATTTTGCACCTTGCATGATTTATAGAAATTTAAAATTTCGTTATAAATCAGCACATCTCAATTTTATTGAGATGTTTCCTTAAATATTAACCTATTTTATTCTTCATCTAATTCTTCAACAGGTACCTCCTTGCCAATCATTCCTCTCTCAGGATCAAATCCAACTTCTATTTCAACACATTTTACATCTTTACTAGAACCACACTCTCCAGGCCAATCTTTTACCACAGTTACTTCACAGCTAGGCTCAGAAATACATATATTTTGGTTTTGTAGTACCTTAAGCCTTATATATACAACCATTTTTTCAGTTATCTCACGGAAAGATTTTTCATTAGGTAAGGTATTTAAAAGAGGTGTATTTCTATCTAAAATATCTGTTTCCAATATTCTAGCATGCTCTAATTCACAATAAACTGGTTCATATAGTTTATTGTAGTGAATCCAAGAGTCTTCTTTTTCATTCTTATTTAACATATTATTATCTAAAGAATTTAATCTTTTCTTATATTCTTTTCCGTATATGGGACAATTGGAAAAGTGAATTTTTGTTACACATTTGAAAGGGATGTTAACGGTGGTATGCTGAATACTTCCACTTATGCTTGTTTGATTTGTACAGTCAATGGTAGAAAATTGTATATTCTTTTGAACGTGACCTGCTATGAAAAGCTTATTTGTATATGGAATAAGTTTACACTGAGTAATCACAATATGTTTATCGACATTTTTAATATCTAAGGCTCTTTCTTCTAATCTAATTTCTGACTCCAAATCAATTTGTACTTCCACATCAGATAACACTACAGGAATCTTAGCTATAAGTGGTCCCGTTCTACCCGTAGGAATATTGCAATGATTTTCACATTCATTTAAAGTCGTAGAATCTTTAACCCTAGAATCACACCTCGGTATGTTTTGGTTATTTTCATTACACTCTTTTATTTTATTTTCTTGTGCCATAAATATAATCCTCCGATTTTTACTACAGTATCATAATATTCAAACTAAGCCAATTTGCTACATGTTATTAGTTATTCAATATATATAACTATTAGTGAATAAAAATAATAAAATTACTAATACTATAAAAATGTAAAATTTATTACCATGTATTTGGAGGAGTTTATGTGAAGACTATTATAGAAGATAAATATATTATATTTTTAGTCTTTTCAGGGATAGTTGGACTTTTTACTAATCTTCCCACCGAGTATGGCTCATACGCAGGCACTTGCGGATGGGTAGTTATCATTATAGACTTATTATTAATATTACCTCCAAGCCTTGCTATCATATGGTTAAATAAGCAATACGAGGGAAGAATTGTACCTGACTATTTAGATGAAATTTTAGGAAAATATCTAGCATTGCCTATAAACATACTTTATTTCATAAAATTTGCTATGTTAGTTCCTTCAATGACCAGATCGCTTTTAGGTATGGTTAAGTCTACAGCATTGCAAACTACTCCTATTTGGCCATTAGCTTTGATATTTATAGCCTGTGGATGCTATGCTGCATCCTGTGGAATAAAATATCTATCTTATATATGTCAATTTTTTATTTTAATTGCATTAATTTTATCATCTATAGTATTTTCTACATTGCATAGCAAAGGTGGATTAATTAATTTAAGACCTTTTTTTGTTAAACAAGATATTCCATTGTATTTTAAAGAAAGTATCCGACACCTAAGGTTTTTCTTTGGAACTATGGTACTTCTAGTAGTTCCTCTTAATAAAAAGAATAATAAAAAAGCTAGTATATATTTATTAATAGGCCTCCTGATATCAACCTTATTTTACTTATTGGTATTTTGGGGAACAATTTCGGTTTTAGGAATAGATAGCACCGTGTTATTTGATGATGCATTTTTTATTGCAGTAAGAAGCGTTGAAATTCAAAAGCTAGAAATTTTACAAAGACTTGATGCTTTAGCAATTGCTGCTTTTACCTTTACTAGTTTAGTAATAGTCGCGCTATATATGTATGGAGCTGCTACTGTGCTTAAATACTATTTAGATAAAACAAAATTTTTTAAAAATATGATTCTTTCCTTTTCCTGCATTATTATATCTATTGTAAGTTTTATAATTTGTATTATTATTCCTAATGAATTTGCTTTAGGCCAGTACCTCTCAATTAGTTATAAACTATCATGGGCTACTTCTGTCATTATACCTATTATATTATTTATCATTGTTAAAATTAAAAAGAGGATTAATAAAAAAATATCTCAGTGAAAAGATATACTACCTTTTTATTGAGATATTTCCTTTCAAATTAGGATCCATTATATTTAATTGTTGGTGAATAATAAGAAGAAAACTACTAATACTATAAAAAGGCAAAATTTATTAGCATGTATTTGGAGGAATTTATGTGAAGACTATTATAGAAGACAAATATATTATATTTTTAGTCTTTTCAGGTGTAGTTGGACTTTTTACTAATATTCCAAAAGAATATGGAACATATGTGGGTACTGGCGGATGGGTAATTATCATTATAGATTTGCTTTTAATATTACCTCCAAGCTTTGCCATTGTATGGCTAAATAAGCAGTATGAAGGAAGAATCATACCAGAATATTTAGTTGAAATCTTAGGAAAATATATATCTCTACCTATAAATGTTCTTTATTTTATGAGATATTTCATGTTAGTTCCATTAATGACTAGAGCACTTTTAGGCATGGTTAAATCTACATCATTAGAAACAACTCCATTTTGGCCGTTGGCTTTTATATTTTTAACCTGTGCTTGCTATGCTGCAGCACAAGGAATAAAATCCTTAAGCTACATATGTCAATTTTTTATTTTAACTGCATTGATTTTATCCTCTATATTGTTCTTCGCATTGCTTAGTAAAGGTGGATTTATAAATTTAAGGCCTTTCTTTGTTAAAGAAGATATACCACTCTATTTTAAAGAGAGTATTCGAAACTTAAGAATCTTTTTTGGAGCTGGTGTGCTTTTAGTAGTGCCATTTTCAAAAAAGGATAATAAAAAAACTGGGAAGTATTTATGGATAGGTTACACGATAATAACTTTATTTTATCTATTTGTATTTTGGGGGACTGTTTCAGTTGCAGGAATAAATCAAACCGTATTATTTGATGACATATTTTTTATTGCGGTTAGAAGTGTTGAAATTCAAAATCTAGAAATTTTGAAAAGACTTGATGGCTTTGCTATTGCTGCTTTTACTTTTACTAGTTTGATGATGGTGGCAGTAGATATATATGGAGCAGCTGTTATATTTAAGTATTATTTAGAAAAAACTAAAATGCCTAAAAAAATAACTTTTTCATTTTCTTGTATTACTGTATCCATTTTAGGTTTTATACTTTGTATCTTGATTCCTAGTACATTTGCTTTAAGAAAGTATCTTTTAATTAGTTATAAAATATCATGGGTTACTTCTATGATCCTTCCTATAGTGCTATTTATCATTGTTAAAATTAAAATGAGAATTAATACGGAAACATCTCAACAGAATTGAGATGTGCTGATTTATACCAAGACTCAATTTGTTAATTTGTATATGGAGGAATTCACTTGAAAGAAGCTATAGGTAATAGACAAATAGTATTTATACTCTTTGCAAGCATTGCAGGCTTTCCCTTTACTGTTCCTAAGGACTTTGCTATATATGCAGGCACTGGTGGATGGACAATAGCTATTATATGTGCATTACTAGCATTGCCACCTATATTCATGATATCATCAATAAACATACGCTATGAAAAAAAAGGATTTCATGAATATATAGAAGATATTACTGGGAAGTATTTAGCATTGCCTATTATGATATTTTTCTTAATAAGATATTTGTCTTCAACTATGATGGTAGCTGGCTCTATTACGAGGTTAGTAAGACTTACTATACTAGAATTTACTCCCTTGTGGGCTTTATTTACAGTTTTCATTGCATGCTGCAGCTATACATCATCTAAAAGCTTAACATCTTTATCTTATATATATGAGTTTTATGGATTAGTATTGACCTTCATATTTTCCCTATTAATTTTAGCAATGCTTACAAAGGGTGATTTTATAAATTTAAGACCTTTTTTTGTTAAAGAAGATGTACCTATTTACTTCAAGGAAAGCTTTAGAAATTTAATAGCCTTTGCCGGATTTGATAAACTCTTATTTGTACCATTGTTTAGAAGAGAAAATAAAAATATTCATAAATATTTAATTATAAGCATACTGTTAATTACCCTTTTCTATATTGCTAGTTTTGAGTGTACTCTTGCAGTTTCAGGCGTAAATGAAACTGTACTTTATGATGATATTTTTTTTCTTTCAATTAGGGGTATAGAATTACATAACTTTGATCTTGTGAGGAGATTAGACCTTTTTGCACTTTCCAATTTTATTTTCAGCTCACTTATGATAGTTTCATTTAATTTGTATGCTACAAATATGATAATAAATCATTATTTACAAAAATTAAATTTTAGAAGTATAACAGTCTCTGCTATTTCAGTTATTATATATATCTTTGCATCTATAATGTGTATCAGCTTTGCATCTATATTTTCTTCAGAAGCTTACGTTAAAATTACGTCTAATATATCAGTAGTTGCTTCTTATATAATTCCAATAATATTATTTACGATTGTTAAGGTGAAAAACTATGAAAAAAAAATACTATAAAAAAATATCATTTTTACTGTTGTCAACTTGTTTTAGTTTATTTTTTACCGCTTGCTGGGACTATAAAGATATAGAAGACAGAGCCCTTATAATATCTTTTGGAGTAGATACCCCTGCTCCAGATAAAGTTCGTTATGATGCTGAAATAGCTGAATTTCGTCCTATGAGTGCTCAACAGACCACCTACGAAATAGGTCATTTTGTTGGGGAAGGCAGCAATTTTGATGCAGCAAGAGAAAATTTACAAGTTCAAGCTAAGGGTCCGCTTTCCAATGGTCCTGCCACAGCTGTAATAGTTAGTGAAAGATTTGCGCAATCAAACTTCTTTGAAGATTACTTGAATAGGGCAAATAGACAATACGACTTAAGAAAAACCGTAACTTTACTAGTAAGTAAAAGACCTCCAGCTGAACTTATGGAATTATCCACCAAACAAAATACATCCATAGGTTTTTTCGTAGAAAGTAATATACAAAGCTTGTTCAAAGATACCCATGTAGACATATCCATAGCAAATGTAATTTCTGAAAGCCGTATAAAAGATTTAGGCCTGCTTCTTCCTACCATTGATATAGTAGAAGGAAAGCCTCAGTACATAGGATTAAGTGTTATAAAAGACTTTAAGCTTGTAGATATAATAGATATACCAAATATCACGGGAATAATGTTTTTAATGTCTCCTAACAATCCAATGATCTTAAACTTACCCGATCCAAAACATCCAACTAATGTTTTAACTATTTCTACACGAGTTAAAAATCGTAAAATTAAAACAAGTTGGGAAAAGGGAAAAGCTATTATAAACGTATCTTTATCAACTAATGCATCATTGTCATTTCAATATGAATTACAAGGAAAGTCACCAGAGGATATAAAAGAACTTGAAGCTGTGTTAAGTAAGCATATTAAAGAAATGATCATGGAATCAGTAAGTAAATCTCAAAATAATTATAAAGTAGACATATTTGAATTTGTTAAGTACTTCAAAGCTCAAAATCCAATTCAATATAGACAAATAGAATGGGGTAAGGTTTATCCTGAAGCAGAAGTTAATGTGGATGTTAAGGTTAATATTACAGATAAAAATGCAATGGAATATGAAAATAAAGAGAAATTAGATAAAAGGTGATTTTATGGAAAATTTTTTTAGCATAGATGATGTTATTTCTTATATTGAAAATAATAATACAAATATGGTTGTTAGAAAAATTAAGAATAAACAAACCATAATATATGTAGCATATCTCCCATACATTACAACTAAAGATAAATTAACTGAAGAAATAATAAAACCACTTATGCAGTATCAAAATACTATATCAAGTGCAAAGCAAATTGGAGAATCTGTCATTTATACATCTGATTTATCTATAGATAATGATTTTTCTAAAGTACTTGGCTATCTTCGTTTAGGAAAGTCCATCATTGGAATATCTCATGAGTCAACTTATATTGTTGCTGATACTGGTGGAGTAGCTCAAAGAAATGTTTCAGCACCTGAAGTCCAATATGCACTAAGAGCCCCAAAGGACTCTTTTGTAGAAAACTTGGATACTAATCTTTCCCTTATAAGTTATAGAATTAAGGACCCTCACCTGTGTTTCAAAAACTTTATTGTTGGAACAAGGACTCAAACAAGAGTAGTTGTAGCTTATTTAGATAACTTAGCGGATAAAAATGTAGTAAAGTATGTAGAAGATACCATAAGTAATGTAACTATAGATGGTATTCTTGAATCATCCTATATCCAAAAAATTTTAAACGGTAAAAGTCGTAAAATATTGCCAACCGTATCAATTGCTGAAAGATCCGATAAGGCTTGTTCGACTATATTAAAAGGAAGACTTTGCATTTTGGTAGAAGGAAGCAACCTTGCCTTAATGCTTCCTGAAAGGTTTATGGACTTTTTAGATTCAGGCGATGATCATTATGGTACTGTACTTCTTGGTCCTTTTAATACTTCTTTAAGGATATTTGGTATAATATCCACATATTCATTACCTGCCCTTTACTTGGTAGTTACATCATTTAATCCTGATATGCTTCCAGCTAGCTATCTATTAAGTATTGCATCTGCTCGTTCTGCTGTTCCACTAAATGCAGTACTTGAAATCTTTTTTATGACTATAGTAATAGAAATGCTGAGAGAAGCTAGCATAAGGCTTCCTACCAAAATCGGAAGTGCCATAGGTATAGTTGGAGGTATAGTAATAGGCCAAGGTGCTATTGCAGCAGGTCTTACTAGCCCAATTTCAATAGTAATAGTATCATTTTCAAGTATTTCATCATTTTTATTGCCAGATTATAATATTGTAACTCCATTAAATGTATTAAAATTTATTTTAATAATGATTACTGGAGTTCTTGGACTATTTGGATTTTTAATAGGCTTAAGTTTTCTAGCTGTACATATAATATCTCAAAGAAGCTTTGGAGTACCCTATGCTGAACCTGTTGCGCCTTTTACTCCTTGTGAACTTAAAGATCAATTTTTACCTCAACTTCAATTTTATAAAGAAGGAGATAGTAACGCCACTAATCCTAATTCTCTAGCTAACAGTAATGATGATAATAATGGTAATAATGATACCGACATCAATACCAAAAATGATAATAAAAAGCATAACGCTGATAAAGATAACACCTCAGATAAAAACAATAATAATGCTAATATAAATAAAGATGAAACTAGCAAAAATAGCAATAAAGATAATGATAACAATAGTAATTACACTAATTCTACTGATTCGAAAAATCCAAGTAATAATAGTAATACTAATAATGATAATGATAAAAATACCGGTAATACTAATGATGTAGATTCTAAAGATGAAAGTGGCAATAATGAAAATAATGAACAAGATAAGCCTAACGGCATTTTCAAAAGGATCTTAAACTTTTTTAAGGATGATACTGATGATAAAAATGATAATGATACCAATACTGATAATGTAGAGGATAATAATACAAATACCTCCAGCTCCGATGATAAAGATAATGATAATGATAATGATAATGATAATAATAATAATAATAATA
>NZ_JMFY01000044.1:0-15510 GCF_000765165.1 Clostridium sp. HMP27
TCCTGAGCCAGGATCAAACTCTCAATTTAAAAGTTTAATCTGTTTCGCTCATCGCGTTTCTTAACATTTAACCGTTAAGTAATTGACTGGTTTCTATTCTCTGTTCAATTTTCAAAGACCCTGTCGCTCCAAGCGACTTTTATATAATAACATTTCTGTTTCTTCTTGTCAACAGCTTTTTAAAATCTTTTTTTAAATCTTTGCCGACTTATTTGTCGTTTGTTTTGACGACATGTGTTATTGTATCATACTTGTCCAACGCTATGTCATATCCATGGTTTACCATACCTAATTATCCATTAAAACCTCATAATTCCTCATCTTTTCTCTATTTTTAATGTATAGACACATCCGAGTCTGTTGAAGGTGATTTAACCTGTTATCATATAAAAAAGCCAGCATCTCGCTGACTTTCTTAAGAACTCATTAATTATAATCCGTTTATTATTTCTTTAAACTTATTTCCTCTAACCTCAAAATTAGGGAACATATCAAAACTTGCACAAGCCGGAGACAAAGTTACAATATCTCCTTCCTTGGCTTCATCCCTTGAAACCTTTATGGCTTCTTCAAAAGATTCTACCATTATAATTCGAAGTGGCATATTGTTTTTCTCTATAACCTTTTGAAATGCTTCCCTTATTTTATTTTTGGTCACTCCTAATAGTATTAGTGTTTTTATATATGGATATCCTTCTTCCGCTAAAATATCAAAAGATATCTTTTTATCATATCCACCAGCTATCAATATTACAGGTCTTCCAAAGGCTTTCAAACCCGCTAGTGTTCTAGTTGGGCTAGATGCTATTGAATCATTATAATATTCAACTCCATTTAACTCCCTTATAAACTCCATTCTATGTTCTACACCTGCAAATGTAGTAGCTACCTTTTTCATAGTTTCTAACGATACATCTTCATAGACACAACAAAATGCGGCTAATAGATTTTCTATATTATGCATACCCTTCAACTTCACTTCATTTTTAAAGCATACTTCTTTTCCCATAACATAGAGTTTATCATTATAGTAATATGCTCCTTTATCTACTTTATCGCTTATACTAAAAAGAAAAACCCTACCCTTTGCTTCATTTACCATATCTCTAGTAATGCTGTTATCTCTATTTAAAACCAATAAATTATCATTTGTTTGATTTAAGTATATATTTTTCTTTGCATTTATATATTCTTCCATACCATTATGCATATCTAAATGATTAGGTGACAAATTTGTTATAAGCGCTACTTCCATATTCTCATGAATAGTCATAAGTTGAAAGCTTGATAATTCTAAAACTACTCTATCTTCTTTACTAATTTCTTCTATCTTAGAAAACAAAGGAGTTCCTATATTTCCTCCCACCCATGTTTTATAGCCTTGTTCACTTAACATTTTATATATTAGTGTTGTAGTAGTAGTCTTTCCATCACTTCCTGTAACCCCATATATTTTTCCAGGGCAATATTTTACAAACTCTTCCATTTCCGACGTTATATATGCACCCTCACGCTTAGCATCTAATAGTTCAGGGCTATCTATTCGCATAGATGGAGTTTTAAATATAACTTCATATCCTTTAAGCTTTGTTAAATAATCTTTTCCAACAACTAATTTTACTCCCTTTGTCTTTAAACTTTCTACTATTTCTCCAAGCTCAGCTTCGCTTTTCTTATCAAAAGCTGTTACCTTAGCATTCAATTTTACTAATAAATCTATTAACGGTCTATTACTTACACCTATCCCTACTACAGCAGTTTCTTTTCCTTCTATAAATTTCTTAAACTCATCAAATTGTCTATTCATTATTTACCTCCATGCATAATTTCTATATTAAATTATATCACTTTTCTTCTTCTATAATTATATGTCCCTAAGCAATTCAATGTCAAAATATATACAAATTTATATAAAATTCATCAGCAATTCATGTCGAAATTGTAAGAAAATACTTAATTTAAAGACTTTATTATCAGGTATTGCAAAATTATATATATATGCTATACTAATATTGTGCCGTAAGGAAACATTAATATAATTCCCCAAGTTTTAATTGAACATATAACATATCCCCATGATTAAACCCTATAATTGCCGGAGTTATTCCGGCACTTTTTTTATTTAATTTTATATATGGTTTTTTATTATATCAATATAAATCAAAAGCTACGACAAATGTCGCAGCTTTTTTTGATTTATATATTAAAATTATATATTAAAATTTAACTTTTTCTGAAATGAAGTTAATCAACTCATCAACTTTTATTCTATGCTGTTCCATCGTATCTCTATCTCTTATTGTAACAGTATTATCTTCTAAAGTATCATAATCTATAGTTATACAATATGGAGTTCCTATTTCATCTTCTCTTCTATATCTCTTTCCTATACTTCCTGCTTCATCATAATCTACATTAAACTCTTTTCTTAACATATCATAGATCTCTGTAGATTTATCGGATAATTTCTTTGTTAATGGTAATATTGCAGCTTTAAAAGGAGCTAGTGCCGGATGTAAATGTAGTACTGTTCTCTTATCTCCGCCTTCTAGTTCTTCTTCATCATAAGCATCTACAAGAAATGCTAGTGCAACTCTATCTGCACCTAAAGAAGGTTCTATGCAATAAGGAACATATTTTTCATTAGTGGTTGGATCTAAATAAGTTAAATCTTCTCCCGAATGCTTCATGTGCTGTTTCAAATCATAGTCAGTTCTATCAGCAACTCCCCATAACTCTCCCCAGCCAAATGGGAATAAGTACTCTATGTCAGAAGTTGCATTGCTATAGAATGAAAGCTCTTCAGCAGAATGATCTCTCATTCTTAAGTTTTCCTTATTCATACCTAAGTTTAATAGGAAATTCCAGCAATAATCCTTCCAATATTTAAACCATTCCAAGTCCGTTCCTGGCTCGCAGAAGAATTCTAATTCCATCTGCTCAAATTCACGAGTTCTAAATGTAAAATTACCTGGAGTAATTTCATTTCTAAAGGACTTACCTATTTGGGCAATTCCAAAAGGCACCTTCTTTCTGGAAGTTCTAAGCACACTTTTAAAGTTTACAAATATACCTTGAGCCGTTTCTGGTCTTAGATATATTTCTGATTTAGCATCATCAGTTACTCCTTGAAATGTCTTAAACATAAGATTAAACTTTCTTATATCTGTAAAGTTCTTTTCACCACACTTAGGACATACTATATTATGCTTATCTATATATTCTTTTAACTCTTCATTAGTCCATCCATCTGCACTGGCTACTTCCGCGCCTTGCTCTGTCATATGGTCTTCTATTATCTTATCCGCTCTAAATCTTGCTTTACATTCTTTACAATCCATTAACGGATCAGAAAATCCACCAACATGACCTGAAGCTACCCATACTTCTCTATTCATTAATATAGCTGCATCTAATCCTACATTATACGGGCTTTCTTGAACAAACTTTCTCCACCAAGCCTTTTTTACATTATTTTTAAATTCCACTCCCAAAGGACCATAATCCCAAGAATTCGCAAGACCTCCATAAATATCTGAGCCTGGAAAAACAAATCCCCTATTTTTACATAATGCTACAACCTTATCCATGGTTTTTTCAATAGCCATATATATTCCTCCTTTAATTTAAAATATAAAAAAGACTCTACCATAAAGGGACGAAAGTTTCTCTTCCGCGGTTCCACCCTTTTTGGCACAGCCCTGCTTTTCTAATCCTTACACTCCAAAGCTCCATTCATAATAAAACCTTAACTATTCACACCAGCCATAGTCTCTCTTTAAAAACTCTATTACTACTCATCTTTTTCATTGTGCATTATTAAATTACTATATATTTTATCAGATGCATATAATTTGTCAATGCATTTCCCAAAAAATAAAAATGGCTCCGCGAAAAGGATTCGAACCTTCAGCCTATCGGTTAACAGCCGAGTGCTCCACCGTTGAGCTATCGCGGAATATCATTTGATATTATTATAACATATTTTTTATTAATTTCAACCACTTTTATAAAATTTTTCATAAAATTATGGGAAATCATGAAATAATTTAAACAAGAAACATATGATAACAAAATTAATATAAAAAGCCTATTAAATAAACTTTCTATATTAATTTTTGCCTATCATATATTATTTATCATTAATAAAAACCACTTTATAATTTTTACTACTGATTGTTCATTGGTTTCATAGTTGGAAATAGTATAACATCCCTTATAGATGCAGAATTTGTTAAGAACATAGTCATTCTATCTATACCTATTCCAAGCCCACCAGTTGGAGGCATACCTATTTCTAGAGAATTTATAAAGTCATCATCCATCATGTAAGCTTCATCATCTCCTAGTTCTCTTTCCTTAAGCTGTTGAACAAATCTTTCCTTTTGAACTATAGGATCATTTAACTCTGAATATGCATTACATACTTCTCTTCCATATATAAATCCTTCAAATCTTTCAGTAAATGCTTCATTTCCTCTCTTTTTCTTAGTAAGAGGAGAGTTTTCCACTGGATAATCTAATACAAAAGTAGGCTGTATTAGCTTAGTTTCACAAAACTCTTCAAATAACGCTATAAGAACATCTCCCTTAGTGCACTCACTAAGATTCTTCTTAAACTCTAGGTGCTTTTCTTTTGCAATAGCTCTTGCTTCTTCATCATCTTTAATAGCATTATAATCAATGCCAGCATATTCCTTTACTGCATCTACCATAGTAACTCTTCTCCATGGTGGAGTAAAATCTATTTCTGTTTCTTCATACATTACCTTTGTAGTGCCAAGAACCTTTTCACATACATAAGCCATCATATTTTCAGTAATTTCCATCATATCATTATAATCTGCAAACGCTTCATATAACTCTATCATTGTAAATTCTGGGTTATGTCTTACACTTATTCCTTCATTTCTAAAGTTCTTACCCATTTCATATACCTTTTCAAATCCACCTACTATAAGTCTCTTTAAGTAAAGCTCTGTAGCTATTCTTAAGTACATATCTATATTTAAGGCATTATGATGAGTATTAAATGGTTTTGCTGCAGCTCCTCCAGCTATAGGTGAAAGTACAGGAGTTTCAACTTCTAAATATCCTCTGTTATCCAAAAACTCTCTTATAGCTCTTATAATAGCTGTTCTTTTCATAAAAGTATCTCTAACATCTTGATTTATAATTAAATCTACATATCTTTGTCTATATCTTAAATCAGGATCTTTAAGACCATGCCACTTTTCTGGAAGCGGTTTTAAAGACTTTCCAATTAACTGAAAATCCAATATGTGTACAGATACTTCTCCTGTTTTTGTTTTAAATACAGTACCTTTTATAGAAACCCAATCACCTATATCAAAAGTCTTATACTCTTTTAACTTTTCTTCACCAACATCATTTATCTTTATATATAATTGAAGTTTACCATATCTATCATGAATATCAGAAAATCCAGCTTTTCCATGAACTCTCTTAGACATCAATCTTCCTGCTACAGTGACTTCTTTTCCCTCTAACTCTTCATAATTTTCCTTAACTTCATTTGATGTATGAGTTCTTTCTACTTTATATACATCAAAAGGATCCTTACCTGCAGCTTGAAGATCAAAAAACTTTTGTCTTCTTTCTTGAATGAGCTGATTAAACTCTTGTTCCTCATTTACTAAATTCTTTTGTTCATTTGACATTTTTTCATTCCTCCATTAACTTCTTCTTACTGACAAGACCTCGAACTTATTTACGCCATCAGGAACAGCAACCTCTACCATATCTCCTGGCTTTTTGCCAATTAAAGCCCTACCTACAGGAGACTCATTGGAAATCTTGTTTTCTAGAGGATCTGCTTCTGCTGAACCTACTATAATATATTCTACTTCTTCATCAAATTCAAAATCCTTAACCTTTACTATAGTACCTACATTAACAGTATCTGATGGTACTTCACTTTCATCTATAATACTAGCATTCTTTAGCATATTTTCAAGTTGCATTATTCTTCCTTCAACAAAAGCTTGTTCATTTTTAGCTTCATCATACTCGGAGTTCTCACTTAAATCTCCAAAGGAAATAGCTACCTTTATTTTTTCAGTTATCTCTTTTCTTTTTACAGTTTTTAAATACTCTAATTCTTCTTCTAATTTTCTAACACCCTCATAAGTCATTATATACTTCTTTGAATCGCTCATTTTATTCTCCCCTTTAATTTTGCTAAATGCTTTTTTATATATTATTATGATTATACCTAATTTATGCAAAATATATGTAATTCTGTCACTTATCCAATCATTTAAGTAATTATAAAACAGCATTAAATCAATGTCAACTTTTATCCAATGACTTTATTCTATTCTCAACTCTTCTTTATATTGAAGTAATATATCCAATACCCTTTGTGATTCCTTCTCGTTATTTATCATATTTTTTATGTTAGTACAGTTTTTTAATCCCTTTATATACCAGGATACATGCTTTCTCATTTCCCTTACTGCCTTATGTTCCCCATGATAGTAAATTGACCTTTTAAAATGTTCAACACACATATCTATTATCTCGGAAGATGTAGGATACGTTACTTTTTCTCCACAAATTTTTTGTTTAACCTGTCTAAATATCCATGGATTTCCCAAAGCACCTCTTCCTATCATTATGCCATCACAACAAGTTTCTTCTTTAATTCTTAAAGCGTCTTCCGCAGTAAATATATCTCCATTTCCTATCACTGGAATGGAAACCGCTCTTTTTACTTCCCTTATTATATCCCAATCTGCTTTTCCTTCATACATCTGCTCTTTTGTTCTACCATGAACCGTTATAGCATCTACTCCCGCCGCCTCAAGTTCCTTTGCAAACTCCACAGCATTTATACTATTCTTATCAAATCCTTTTCTAAACTTAGCAGTAACAGGCTTATTGGTTTTATCTTTTATAGCCCTAATAATAGATGCTGCTAGTTTGGGATCTTTCATAAGAGCTGAACCATCTCCATTTTTCACTATTTTAGGAGCTGGGCATCCCATATTTATATCTATAAGGCATATATCATCATTTTGATTAAAATATTCCTCACATATATCTGCCATTATATTTGCTTCGTGTCCAAATATTTGTACAGCAATTGGCAGTTCTTTTTCATCGAATCTAAGCATTTCCTTTGTATTTTCACTTTCATAATAAAGCGCTTTTGCACTTATCATTTCAGTATATATAAGTCCCGAGCCCATATCTTTACATAATCCCCTAAAGGCAATGTCTGTAACCCCTGCCAAAGGTGCTAAAAAAACACTATCTTCAAAACTTAAATTTCCTATTTGCATGAAGAAATTAGCTCCTTATTTTTTTCATATATTAATCTTAATCCTTCTAGGGTTAGAAATGGGTCTATTTCATCTATACATTTTGTTTCTTCACTTATTAGCTTAGCTAATCCACCAGTTGCAATTACGTATGGATTTTGCTCTCCAATTTCAGTCATTTCTTTTCTCATTTTCTCAACTATATATTCTACTAATCCACTGTATCCATATATTATTCCAGCCTGCATACTTGTTATAGTAGTCTTAGATATTACAGATGGTGGTTTTACCAATTCAACTCTAGGGAGTTTTGCTGCCCTTTGAAATAATGCTTCTGAAGATATCTTTATACCCGGACATATGGTTCCCCCTAAATAGTTTCCTGATGCAGTTAGTGCACAAAATGTTGTAGCAGTACCAAAATCTATTATTATAGCAGGTCTATTAAATTTTTCATGAACTGCTACTGCATTTACTATTCTATCCGCTCCCACTTCCTTAGGATTATCGTACTTTATATTAATTCCTGTCTTCACTCCAGGCCCTACAATTATAGGTTTTATTTTAAAATACTTCTGTATCATATGTTCTACAGAATACATGATATTAGGCACTACAGAGGAAATTATAACCCCTTCCACATCAGAAATATCTAAATTATTTTGCACAAATAATTGTATAACTTGTATTCCATATTCATCTGCTGTTCTTATAGAATCGGTGGACAATCTCCAGTCTGCAATTAGCTCTTTTCCATCATAAAGACCTAATACCATATTAGTATTACCGGCATCTAGAACTAAAATCAAAGTTAATCACCACTTTCTTAAAATTCATAATGTATTATGTGTATATTGTGTAGTTATTGACGTTTACATACACACAATTATAAGTTAAAAAAGAGCATCTGTAAATTATAAAGTCCAGATACTCCACGGCTTTAACAATAATTACTTCAACTTTTTCATAAAATCAATACTATCTACTATATACCTTATATGTATTCCTTCGCCTATTTTATTTCTTTCGTCCCATGCAGTAACCTTAAAAAATAACTTTTTTCCTTCTATTTTATCAAGCACTGCCTCACATTTAACCCTCATATCTTTTGGAGTAGCTCTTATATGATCCACATCTACCTTTATCCCCACTGTTGTAAGTTCAGAGTTTAAATGTAACCCCACCGAACTCTTTGCTGTACTTTCCATTAGTGCAATCATCGCTGGTGTAGCAAATACAGGCAAGTCCCCAGAGCCATAAAAAATTGCAGTATCTCTATCTGTAACTGTTATTTCAGCAACTGCACTTATGCCTTCCCTTAAATTAAAATCCACTTTATCATCCCGCTTCTGTATAAAATTTTATAACAACAAAATTATTATATCACTAAACCCAAATACTTGGTAAATAATTTAAAAAAACAGAGGTAATAAACCTCTGTTTAATCATTAATTATTATTGAATATTTCTTCAAATTCATTTGCTTCAAGTTTTTCTCTTTCTAATAGAGCTTTAGCTACAGCATGAAGCTTACTTATATTTTCTCTAAGCAATGTTTCAGCTTTATTATATCCACCATCTATAAGCTCTTTTATTTCCTGGTCAATCTTAAAAGCAACTTCTTCACTATAATTCTTAGCTTTACCTATATCTCTTCCTAAGAACACCTCATCATGACCACTTCCAAAAGCTATAGGTCCTAGTTTTTCACTCATACCATAGTCCATAACCATCTTTCTAGCTATGGTACTTGCCCTATCTATATCGTTTTTAGCTCCAGTGCTTATATCCCCTATTATGAGCTTTTCAGCTACTCTTCCACCAAGCAAGCCTACTATCTCATCTAAAAGCTTTGATTTTGACATATATGAACTATCCTTTTCAGGAAGATGCATAGTATATCCACCAGCCATTCCTCTAGGAACTATACTGATTTGATGAACAGGATCTGCATGAGGTAAAAGTTTCATAACCACGGCATGACCTGCCTCATGATATGCAGTGAGTCTTCTGTCATCCTCATCAATTACTCTGCTTTTCTTTTCTGGTCCAGCTATTACTCTTGTAACAGCTTCCTCTAGCTCATCCATACCTATTTCTTTTTTATTTTGTCTAACTGCTAAAAGTGCAGCTTCATTCATTAAGTTTTCTAAATCTGCTCCTGTAAATCCTGGAGTTCTTTTTGCAAGAACATCTAGTTTTACTTCATCTGCAAGAGGTTTGTTTTTTACATGTACTTTTAATATTTCTTCTCTTCCCTTTACATCTGGAGCACCTACTACAATTTGCCTATCAAATCTTCCAGGTCTTAATAATGCAGGGTCTAATATATCAGGTCTATTAGTAGCCGCTATCATTATGATACCTTCATTAACTCCAAAACCATCCATCTCTACTAGTAGTTGATTAAGAGTTTGCTCTCTTTCATCATGTCCCCCACCGAGACCTGCACCTCTTTGCCTACCCACAGCATCTATTTCATCTATAAAAATAATACAAGGTGAATTCTTTTTCGCTTGATCAAATAAGTCTCTTACTCTAGAAGCTCCTACACCTACAAACATTTCTACGAAATCTGAACCTGAAATACTAAAGAAAGGAACTCCAGCTTCACCTGCAATAGCTTTAGCTAGTAATGTCTTTCCTGTTCCAGGAGGTCCTACAAGCAGAACTCCTTTAGGTATTCGCGCTCCCATTTCTATATATCTTTTAGGTTGCTTTAAGAAATCAACTATTTCAGCAAGCTCTGCCTTTTCTTCATCTGCCCCCGCCACATCATTAAATGTAACCTTTTTTCTATCTGGTGCAGCCATCTTAGCCCGGCTCTTACCAAAATTCATTACGCTTCTATTGCCTCCACCACCTTGTGATTGTTGCATAAACATGAACCAAAACACTACAAACATAAGTATTACCAAGGCAGTAGGTAGCCAATTTAGCCACATAGGTGTTCTAGCTGGAAGTGCATATTTTTCTATCACTTCACCGTTTTTATCATGTGTACTCACAAATTCATTAAGTCTTTCAAACGGAACTATAGTTTCATACTGAGTACCATTTTTTAAGTTACCCACAACTGTCATTTTATCTTCTTTAACTTCAAAACTTTTTATTTCATTGTTGATCCAGTGCTTTTGGAATTGATTAAAATTAATTGCTGTTGAACTCTCATTAGTTCTCGCCAAGAATAGCGCAGCAAAGATGACCATTATAAAAACTATAACCCAGGCCGTTGCACTTGAAAACTTTTTATTCATTCCTGGCCCCCCTCTCTTTGTTGTTATATTGTAAAATTGTATCATATCAAATATTTATTTACAATAATATTAGTAGTAATTATTTATAAATTTCTTCCTTTAATATTCCTATAAAAGGAAGATTACGATATTTCTCTGCATAATCTAATCCATACCCAACTAAGAAGAAATCCGGAACTTCAAACCCCATATACTTTGCATTTATTTCAACTCTTCTTCTCTCAGATTTATTTAAAAGACAAGCTATTTCTATACTAGATGCTCCTCTTCCCTTTAGATAATCTACCAGATATCTCAAGGTAATTCCTGAATCAATTATATCTTCTATTAACAGGACATCTTTTCCTTCTATTTCAAAGTCTAAATCCTTTAAAATTCTCACAACACCTGAAGTACTTGTAGAATTACCATAGCTAGAAACAGCCATAAAATCCATAATGCACGGTACTGTTATTTCTTTCATTAAATCAGCCATAAATGGAACTGAACCTTTTAATACTCCTATAAGCATTAAATTCTTATCCTGATAATCCTCACTGATATCTCTACCTAATTCTCTTATCCTTCCCTTAAGCTTTTCCTCACTATAAAGTATTTCTTGAATGTCTTCTCTCATATTTACCACTTTTCTTCCTCACTTTCTAGTTTTATTTTAAGTATTTTATTTGTAGTTTTATCTACTTTAAATTTATCACTTATTCTATAACCTACAATCCATGCTATTTCTTCTCCAACACATATAATAGGTATATCGTCTCTTATAGATTTAGGTACTTTTAAATCCATAAATATATCCTTTAATTTTTTAGTACCTTTCATACCTAAAGGTTGAAATTTATCTCCTTCTTTTCTATATCTAAGACTTATATTACCATTAACCTTTTGATAATCGAAGTATTGTTCCCATGAGTTCTCTCTTACTCTTTCAAGAAACTTTTTATCTAATATACTTGCTTCAATATTAAACTTACCTATTTTGTTCTTTTCATTAAGATGTATTTCGTAAATTCCTAAGTCCCTTTCTATTTCATTTTTATCTTCTTTACTTAATATTATTTCTCCATAATTGTTTAAAGCTCTTATACCTCCAGGAAGTTCAATTTCCTTTCCAGTATTTCCTCTTTGCAGCGATATTACATACTCTACATGTACCCTTTCAAAGTTAACAAGATTTCCTTTAACCACTTCAACTGCTTTTCTAATCATTCTACTAAGCAATGCCTTATGTTCATTAAATGCTTCACTTTTAATTTTAACTTTATTTGGAGTCATAATGCAATATTTTCCAAAAAATTCTTTAGACTTTTTTTCTATGAAGTCATTGTCAACTTTTATATTTTCTCCAAGTCTGTTAACTACCTCTATTATATGCGAATTAAAATTTTCTTTTATATAAGGAATTAATTCCAATCTAACTTTATTTCTACTATATATATTTTGAAGATTTGTTTTATCTATTCTCGGATTAATATTGTTTTTATCACAATAATTTTCTATCTCATCTCTAGTAATCTTTATTAAAGGTCTTATGTATATCCCATCCCTAACAGGTTTTATGCCCTCAAGTCCTTCAAGTCCAGTTCCCCTTATTATCCTCATAAGTATGGTTTCACATTGGTCATTAGCATTATGAGCTATGGCTATTTTATTTGCATCTAGTTTGGTTAAAAGTTCTTGAAAAAAAGAATATCTCGCTTCTCTTCCAGCCATTTCTGAAGATATTCCCCATGCATTAGATAGTTCATCAATATTAACTCTTTTCGAGTAAAATTCAATATTATTCTTCTCGCAAAATCTCTTCACGTATTCTTCGTCTTCATCGGCATCTTTTCCTCGAAGTCCATGATTTAAATGAGCAGCTACAATCTCTATAAAATATGTATTCCTCAAAGTATTTAAAATATGTAAAAGGCACATAGAATCTGGTCCCCCAGAAACACCTACGATTATTTTATCTCCTTTATTAAACATTGCATTTTCCTTAATAGTTTCTATTATCTTTTGTAACATTTTTAACCCTTCCTTAAAAAACTAATATGGATAATTATATCATAAATAAAAAATTAAAAACTAGAATCCCTACAATATAATAAAGGATTCTAGTTTTTAATGAATTTAATATAAATTATAAACCTTAGAAACCACAACAGTCATGTCATCCTTTATTTTGCCTTTACTTAATTCCTTTGCCCTTTTTATGATATTATTAGAAAGTATCTCAGGATCATTTGTATTGTCCTTACTTAAATATTCTACTAACCAATCCGATTTACCCGCTTCTTCATTATCATAATCAAGCACTCCATCACTAACCATTATTATCATATCACCATTTTTAACTTGTTTTTTTATTACTTCTGTATCTACCTTTTCTAACACACCAATAGGAAGACTCTTACAATCCATTGTTTCAATTTTATTTTCCGATTTGATTAAAGTTGCTGCTGCTCCTACCTTTATAAATTCAGCTTCACCTGTATATAAATCTATAGTATTTAAATCTACAGTAGAGAACTTTTCATCCTGGGAAAAATTAATAGTCATAAGTGAGTTTATTGTATTTATAGCCGTTAGTTTATTAAATCCAAGTTTTACAAACTTATTTATCAAATCTACTGCTGCAGAACTTTCCTTTCCTGCTTGAGGACCTGAACCCATTCCATCACTTATCATAGTCAAATAAGTTCCATTATTAACCTTTTGATATAAATAACTATCTCCATTATGTTTTTCTCCGTCTTTACACAATCTAGATACATATGAAGCAACATGAAACTTAGGAGTTTCTTCTAATGTAAAGTTACACGTATTATCCTTAGGATTTATATTGCATCCGTCATCGCTTACGCTCATAATCTTACCAGTAATTGAGTTAATTAGAGGTAAAATATCTTTAACACATTTCTGAGTTCCTCCGCAAGCATCCATAGTCATATTTACGAGCACTCTTCCATCATTATCATTGTAACAAAAAACATCCTTAAATTTAATGTGATTTTTATTTAAAACCCTTGTTATATCATTTTCCATATACTTGTTAAATTGCGTACTTGAATCCATCTCTTCAACTATTTCATTTACAGCAACTGAAATATTTCCGATTTGATTAGATAAGAACTCCCTGCACTCTGCCAATCTCTTTCTCCACATTTCGTTCACGATATAACTTTTTACTATTTCTTCAGTATTTTTTATAAGAAGTGATCTTTTTATACATTTTCTTTCTATTTCATAAGGTACTTTTTCTCTTTTATTTTGATAATTATCTATTAACTCTACAAATGCTGAGTAGGTGTAGAAACTTTCCCTTTTCCAGCACATAGATTTCATATTACAATTACTGCATACTCTATCTGCTAAATTCTCTACTAAAGCACTACTCTTTACCTTCATTTGAAGTTTATCATTATCTGCAAGCCCTGCCAAAGTAGTAGACATGTCCATTAACAATCCAGAGAAGTCTGTTAACTTTGAGTTGAAAATTTCCTTAGTTTTGCTTATATAATTTTCCTTTAGGTTTTCCTGTTTTCTTTCCCAATCTAATTCTAATTCTAATCTATTATAAATTTTTGATGGTATAACATAAAATACTGCTAAGGAAATTAAAGCTTCTTGAAATTGAAACTGAATTCCTATATCAGAATATAATTTTAGTATTAAAAATACTACCATATAAGGTATTCCACTTGCTATTTTGCCCATCTGTTTAAAAACCCCTGCAGTAAGTCCACATAATCCACACATACCAGTAAATGCAACCATATTATTAGTTGAAAGACCTATTATAGTACCTATCGCAATTCCACAAGAAGCTCCTGCACTGCTACCTTTTACATAACCTACTACTAATATAAAAGAAAGAGCTAGTATATTTCTTAAGGATACACCATAAATATTAATACCCCAGGTTCCTGATATAATAAGTGAAGCTGTTACAGCCATACTTATTATTTCTTCACTATTGTAAAGATGTTTAGTTTTTAATTCTTTTATGCATACAATAGAAAACTTCATAATATAATATATTGGAAAGAGAATTGCTGTTTGAATTATAGCATTTAAAAGAGCAATGGAACTAGTAATGTTAAGAATAACTTTACCGTATAATGCAACATTTAAAAATAGCAATATAAAGGCAATAATTATCTTCTTATCTGATTTTATCTTATTAGATATGTAGCTTAGCATTGTTATTACAATTATACTACATAGGTAAACTCCTATGTCCTTTACATTATTATATATAGATAGATATCCAACTAGCGTCCCTAGCGCAGACAATAAAAATATACTCTTATTTTCCAAAATAAAGCATAATAAAAATGCAATTCCAAAAGGTGCCATTGAATTAACCATAAGCACTCTACTTATAAAAAAAGCTGCAATAAAATATACAACTAACTTTAAAGAAGTTGAATAATGAAACGCCTTTCTATTATTTGTATCCTTATTAGATTTTTTGATTCTTTCATACGGAAATATATTTACCCCATACTGCATTATTCCCACCACCCTATATTTTTTCTCAAATTTATTATACCAAAGGCTTCTGGAATTAATTGTCATAAGGTGATAGGTAATTCTAGCTTTTTTAGGACATTTATCTGCTTTATTTATTGAAAAAAAGTCTTATGTGTATTTTTCTTCAATACTTTTACACTTTCTCGCATACAAATATATAAAATAAATATTTTTATGTAAAAATATGGTATTAAAATATTATAAAAAATAAAACAACCTATAAGTTATAACTTATAGGTTGTTTTGGTAGCGGAAATAGGACTTGAACCTACGACACTTCGGGTATGAACCGAATGCTCTAGCCAGCTGAGCTATTCCGCCATATAAAATTTGGTTGCGGGGGCAGGACTTGAACCTACGACCTTCGGGTTATGAGCCCGACGAGCTGCCAACTGCTCCACCCCGCGATATTTGGTGCCGAAGACCGGAATCGAACCGGTACGGGC
>NZ_JMFY01000045.1:0-21944 GCF_000765165.1 Clostridium sp. HMP27
GGTATATAATAAATACTCATAATAACTTTCTCCTTTATCCTTATCTATATATTAATAATTTCTATAAAAGATTCACTTCTTTCATAATAGCTATAATTTTTTGAGTTTGCTCATAACTTGCTTGAATAAATGGCTTTGTACAGTAGTCTTTCATATCAATTCCTCTTATCATCATTGCCTTCTTTATAATTGGAATAAACGGAGTTCCTATATCATAAATCTTCATCATTTTATCAACAATCTTTTGATATTCAGCTATTTTATCAAAATCCTTTTCATTAACAGCTTTGGTCCATGCAGCAAATATTTCTGGTGCAAGATTTGAAAGTCCGCCTATACATCCTCCACCACCGCAAAGAATATTGTGTGCAAAGTTTTCATCAAATCCGGATAGAATATCAAACTCAGGAAATTCCGGTTTTATTAATGAAATTAGTGATCTCGTATGCGCCATTACTGTTACTGTATCCTTGTATCCAACAATATTTTTATTCTTTTTAACAAGTTTAAGTGTAAGTTCTGGTGATAAATCATGCCCAGTTCTATCTGGGAAGTTATAAAGGTATATATGTGCTTCTGTTGATGAAGCAACTTGATTATAAAACGACTCTATACTCTCATTAGAAAGCCTGAAATAATAAGGACTAATAATCATAACAGCATCAGCCCCTGCGCTGTTTGCATAGTTAGCCATCTCAATTGTATCTTCAACTGACATGCAGCTTGTTCCAATATAAACCTTTGTTCTTTTATTTATATAACCTACAGCTAAGTCAATAAGTTCTTTTTGTTGAGCTAAAGGCATATTAAAAAATTCACCTGTACTTCCCATTACAACTATGCCATCTACCCCACCATTAATAAGATGATCATATATATTTTTATTAGCTTGTATATCCAGTTTTCCGTTTTCATCAAATGCTGTTACCACTGGTGTTAAAAATCTTGCTTTCATTAAAAACATCCCCTTTAATTAATATCTATATAATATTCTCTTAAATTTTTAATAACCCGCACCTTTCATTGCTGACAATGCAGAATCCGTATATCTTTTAAATATACCCTTTCTTGGAGGTCTTGGAATTATTCCTTCCCTAGCCCTTTCAGCAAATACTCTATCAACTTCTTTAAGAGGCATTTCCACTCCATTTATGCCCACAACATTTAATGCACGTTTTTCAATATTATATTCTATGATATCTCCTGTAACTACCCATGCAAGCGGACCACCTGATGCAGCTTCTGGAGAAACATGTCCAATTGCAGCACCACGAGTAGCACCAGAAAATCTTCCATCCGTTATCAGGGAAACCGTACCATTTAAACGTTTGTCACAAACAATGGCTTCTGTTGTCATAAGCATTTCAGGCATACCACTTCCACGAGGTCCCTCATAACGAACAACTATAACATCACCTGGATTAATATCTCCATTAACAACTGCATTATATGCATCTTCTTCACAATTATAAACTCTTGCAGTCCCCTTATGAAAACGCATATTTTCAGCACAAGCAGAGTATTTAACTACAGAACCTTCTGGAGCTATATTCCCTTTAAGGATGGCTATGGAACCTATTTCCTTAACATTTTCTACAGGAAATATTACCTCTTCCCTCTTAACTCCATAATTATGTAGGTATCCAAGATTTCTTTCAAAGTAATTTTCTCTTTGTAAATCTTCAAGATTTTCACCTAGAGTTTTTCCTGTAGCTGTCATGACATCAAGGTTTAGATAATCCTTAAGTATAAGCTGTACCATTGGAATACCACCTGCAAACCAGAATGTCTCTGTTAAATGTTGTCCACTTGGATTGATATTCCCAATGTGAGGTATTCTATGATTTATTTCATCAAATAATTCAGGTTCTAATTCTATTCCAAGTTCTAGGGCTATAGAAGGAAGATGAATAGTTGCATTAGTAGATCCCCCTATAGCACTATGAATAATAATAGCATTTATAAATGCTTCTCTAGTTAATATCCTACTGGCTGTTATTCCTTTTTCAACAAGTTCCATAATAATTCTTCCAGCTTTTCTAGCATTACGAAGTATATCTGTCATGGTTGCAGGCATAAGAGCTGAACCTGGTAATGCTAATCCAAGAGCTTCTGCCATACACTGCATAGTGCTTGCTGTTCCAAGGAATGTACAAGCACCTACTGAAGGACATCCTGTTAATTTATAATCTCTTATTTCTTGATTTGTAATTTCACCTTTACGTTTTTGACGAAGTGATATATCTCCTGCCACTAAAGATGTTGTCATATTAGGTCCCGGTCTCATACTTCCACCTGGAATAAATATTGTTGGTATATCAAGCCTTGCTGCAGCCTTTAGGTGTGCAGGAATGGATTTATCACAAGAAGCTGCTAAAATCATACCATCCCACGGACTAACCGAAGCATGAATTTCTACCATATCACAAAGTACTTCGCGGGAAGCTAGTATGTAATTCATACCATCATGTCCCTGTGCACATCCGTCACAAATATCTGTTGCATGAAATTGTGCTGGGAAACCTCCACGTTCAAATATACCGTATTTTGCTTGATCTGTAAGTTTATTTAAATGAACACTACCTGGATGGCTATCTCCAAATACATCTTCTACTAATATTTGAGGCTTTGTTATATCCTCTTCGTCCCATCCTGATCCCATTTGTAATGCATCAAATTGTGCCCACAAAAGTCTTTCTGGAGCGCTCTTTTGCTTTATGTTTGACATATTAAAAATCTCCCTTCCCAATGAAATATTATTTAAGGAGACTTGGACAAATTGTCATTGTCCAAGCTCAAGTAATTAGCTAATTATTAATTATCCCAAAAGTCCAATTGAATTAAATGCAAAGATTATTACAAATAAAACTATGCTGATAACTATACTTGGGAATGTTATATATTTTAATGCCTGTTTTGGATTTAAGTTGTAAAATCCACTGAATACCCAGAAACCACTGTTATTTACATGGTTAGGTCCAATTGCACCTGCACCTATAGCAAGTACTGTAGCAAGTGGTGATAATCCAAGTGATGGTATTAATGGTAGTACTAAAGCTGTTGCTGTCATTTGAGCCATTGTCATAGAGCCTAGGCAAGCCATCATAACCATAGCAATTAGCCATGGGATTACAAGCGCTGGTATTCCAGAACCTGCTATTATGCTTGCTAAGTCTTTAGCTGCTGGCGCTGCTGCAAGAACTTTACCAAATGCTCCCCCCATACCTGTTACAAGTAGTGGAACTACTGCCATGTGTAATGCTCTTGTTACCCATTCCCCAAATATACAATCAAGTAAAGAAGCATTTTCTCCAAGCTTTGGATTATGTCTTTTAGCTATATGTTTAACTTTCTCTTCTCTTCCAATTACAAGTGTCATAGCAGCAACTACTCCAAGAAGTAATGCAACTACACGGTCACCAAGGAATGTGATAATTGTATAAGATAAACTATTTGGATCTAATGCTACCTTTATAAAAGAAGCAACTGTAATTAATACTACTGGTAAAAATAGTGGTAAGAATGAGTGTATTGTTGATGGTAAGTTGCTAATTACAGCATCACTAACAGCTGCAATTTCACGATTGCTTTCAGATGACATTTCTTCTTGTGCATCAAGGTATTCATCAATAGGTTGTATCATTTCTTTTCCTGCCCAATTTCTAAGTAAGAAATATACTGCAAAGAAACCTATAAGACCTATAACTGTACCAAACAATATTACTTTACCAAGATCTGCACCTATTTGAAGGGTAATTGCTAAGATACCTGGTGTTGGTGGTACTAGACAGTGCGTTATATTTAATGCAATACAGATAAATACTGCCATTTTAGCCATGCTTATTTTGTGTTTTTGTGCAAGGTTACTAGCGATAGGAGCTAATAATAGAGTTGTTATATCTCCAAACACTGGAATTGAAAGTATATATCCTGCCATAGATGGTCCAAGTTCAACATTTTTTCCATGTACAAGCTTTACAAAAAAGTTTGCTATTGGTATAGCTGCCCCTGTATCTTGAACTATAACTGCAATGATACTACCTAAAATAATAACAATACCTATAGATGAAAGAGTTGCCCCAAAGCCATTGTTGATAGCTTCAATTGCTTTAGTTGGTGAATTTCCAAGAAGTATTGCCATAGGAAGTGTTACAAGCAATATTGCCAGAACCGGATTCATTTTAAACTTTAAGATAAATAGCATAAGAAACGCTACTGCCCCAATTAAAATAAGTAAAAAAGTACTTGGTAACATAATTTTATTTCCCCCTAATTTTTTATAGTTTTACCTTCTTTCTTTTCCCTAACCCTTATTTTAAATCTATGTATTATCACTCCTTTAACGTTTACATACTGTGTATATCTGTATGGTGTATGTTGTCCTACAAGTATCTTTGTAGAAAAGTAGGTATTCTACTCTTCTTTTTCATCATATTTTCTAAATGTATTTACTGTATCTTCCATATGTTCATCCATGAGTCTTCTTACTTCTTTTGAATCACCCTTTTTCATAGCTTCCAAAAGTAGCTTGTGATAACAAAGACCAGCTGAATTACCCCTTTTGATAACAACTTTGGTCATGGCATCATATAAGATATCATGAATGATATTATATATCTCTATAAATAATGAATTTTTTGTTGCTTCTGCTATAGTCAAATGAAATTCAAAATCAGCCTTGGAAAACGATTCTAGATCATCCTTATATAACTCCATATTTCTATAGCATTTTTCAAGCTCTTTTATATCATCCTCAGTGATCTTTTCTGTTGCTAGTTCTGCCACTACGCCTTCTATTCTTCTACGAAATTCTAAAACTTCTTCAAATGAATTTTGTCCAAGATAAGCAATCGGAATAATTGTATTCATATATAATCCTGGCTTTGCTTCCTTTACGAAGGAGCCTTCACCTAATCTTGTTTCTAATAGTCCTAAAACCGTAAGTTTTTGTATCGCTTGACGTACTGTTGCACGACTAACTCCAAAGGCATCTGCCAAATCATTTTCTGATGGGATTTTTTCTCCCTGCTTCCATTCATTATTTAAGAGCTGATTTTTAAGTTGTTCAAAAACTTGTTCTCCTACACTTGATTTTTTAACCTGTTTAATAGCCATTCTTTTGTATTACCACTCCATTTTAATGAATTTTTAGAATTAATTAAGTTGATTATATCACTTATTTATATGAAGTGCTACATACAGGATAAAATCTTTGTAATTAGTATTTAGTATCATATAACCAAGGCTTTCCTCCAGCTAAATATCCTCCATCTACATGATAAGCCATACCAGTCATATAGCTTGATGCATCTGATGCAAGCATAATAGTTATTCCTACAAGTTCTTCGGGATTTCCTGGCCTTTCCATTGCAGTTCTTTCTTTTAAAAATTTACTGCGCTCAGGATGTTCCCAAGTGACTGTTGTTAAAGGTGTTAAAATATGTCCTGGTGCAATTGCATTTGCTCTAATTCCATATTGAGCAAGCTCCACTGCCATTGACCTTGTTATACCTAAAAGAGCACTTTTGGTAGCACCGTATACACTACAACCACCTAACATTCCAAATGAGTTATGAGATGCTATATTTATGATATTTCCACTTTTAGCTTCAATCATAATCTTTATAATTTCTTGTGAAAAGAAGAATAGTCCTTTTAAATTAACATCCATAATTTTATCATAGGTCTCTTCTTCTACATCTAAAAAACCTTCTCTTTTGTTAATTCCTGCACAATTGATAAGAACATCAATCTTGGCATATTCCTGGTTGATATCCTTTACACATTGTTTTATAGAATCCATGTTACCAATATCAAGCACAAAACCTTTTGCTTTTCCATTAAAATTTTCAATTTCCTCTTGAAGCATTGATAATTTCTCCATGCTTGTACCACAAAGTACCATTTCAGCACCTACGCTAGCAAGTCCTTTAGCTAAAGCACTTCCTATGCCACCTGTAGCGCCTGTTAAAACTATTACTTTTCTCTCTAATGAAAAAATTTTTTCAAGATTTTCCCCAATCATAACTATTTACCTCCCTTCTATCATATTACAGATAACTGTTGTCACCTGTCATACAAGTGTTATCCTTATAATACAACTTCACCTAATTAATGTCAATACTTTTTTTATAATTTTCCGAAATTTTCAACTTATATGTTAATTGTATTTTTTTTATTATATAACTTTGTTAAAATTAACTTAATCTTTAATACAGTATATTAATAAAAAAACAGCCCATTTTAAAGGCTGCTTTTGAATACTATTTATTAAGGATTACACTCTAAATTTTTTAATCCATTGCAGTTACTGTATTTATGAAGTAATATTAGCTATTTTATTTGTTAATTATATAATTCTTTATTTATTATATATATGAATTATTAGTTAAAATTATATGCTTTCTGAAATCTGAAACATTGATTTATAAAACCTTCGTAAATTAGGTCCTTGTTTTCAATTGAAAATAAATCATCCGGCTTAATTAATGCAGGGTTTTTATCAGTATCATAAACGCCACTTTTAATTAAAACTTCTGAAACAAACTGAGTACAAAAATAATAATTTTTTCTTTTAACCGGTTGATTAAGCAAAACTCCAAATAAGCCTAAAAAATTATATTTATATTCATCCCTTTTTTCTAAAAATCCTTCTATTTCATTTTTTAAGATATTATACTGTTCTTCTGTAACTTCTAATTTATATATTACACACTCACTTCTGGAGAACTTTTTATATACTCCATCATATAAACTTTCTTCAACAAATCCACCTGAAAAAGGATTGTCAGGGTTTGTCCTACCAAAAGAATACATCTTAGTAAAACTACTATCAAAACTAATAGAAGAATGTATATATTTGCCTTCAGTGAATAAACTTATTAAATTTGAAAGCCAGGTGCCTGTTCTAGATAAAACTAGATAAATATTTTTGTGGCTCATTTTTTATAATCAAACTCCTTAATATTACTCATATTTTCTAATCACTTGACTTATTATATCAGCTAATTCTTAAGAATTTCTTTATTTAATATTAAAATTTGATTAGAAATTTGTGTTTTATTAAGATATTAATGTATTTTTTGACGTTATAATTATTTAGTATATTAATATAGACTTAAGAAATCCCTTCTTAAGCCTACATCTAACTCAACTATTCTTTTACTATCTTCCTTTTTATATATTTATTTTTATATACTAGGTAATGTTATATTTATCTTTGTACCTACATTAACTCTGCTTTCAACAGTAATCCCTCCATTGTGCTTAAATATAATCCATTTTGCAATAGATAAGCCTAGTCCTGTGCCACCTGTTTGTTTTGTTCTTGATTTATCTGCTCTATAAAACCTATCAAAGATATGTGGTAAGTCTTCTTTTGAAATCCCCATGCCTGTATCTTCAATAGAAATTAAAACTTCATTATCTTGAAGTGAACAATTAATCTTTATTACTCCTCCCTCTGGAGTATACTTTATACTATTATCTATAAATACTCTCAGAGCTTCTTTAAGCATTTTATAATCTGCATTAATCTTTGCTAAATCATTCTTTTCACTTTTTATTTCATGAGTACTATCAATAAGCTTTGTTTCTTTAACTATTTCATCAATTAATTTATTTAAATAAAACTCCTCTTTTTCAACCTTTTGAGTATTCTTGTCTCCTCGTGCTAAAAACAAAAGCTTTTCTATAAGTGATTTCATACTTTCAGATTCAGTTTTAATTGCAGAAATAGATTCCTCAAGGACGCTTTTATCGTCCTTTCCCCATCTATCTAGCATATTTGCATATCCTTGAATAACTGAAATCGGAGTTCTTAATTCATGAGAAGCATCTGATACAAATTGATTTTGTTGCTCATAGGACTGCTGTATTCTATCAAGCATAGTATTAAAAGTTCTTGCTAAATCTTTAAGTTCATCTTGAGATCCTCTGATATTAAGTCTTGTATCTAATGCTTTAATAGTTATATTTTTAACTGTATTTGTCATTGTTTGAATTGGTTTTAAAGTTTTTCTGCTAGCCCTTGTACCAGCAAGTAGAACTATGATTGTAACAACTATATCTATAAATAATAGTGTAGAAGCTAAAACTATTACACTAAATATTTCATTTATTAGTCTATCTTTAACTTGAATGTAAACATCTTTTGACTGCCAGTGCATTCTATTACTAAGTATCATAGCATATCCAAAATTATTATCATTATTGTTAAGATGATCCCAATCAACATAAACCTTATCTCTATCTTTTATAATCATATAGTTTTCATTAATAACTATACTTTGATTTTCTTTACTTTCATTATAAAAAATTATAGAATCTTTCTCATTTTCTGTTGTATATAATAAATTCTTATTTTCATCAAATACGGATATTGAAATATTATCAAGCCTAGAAATCCTATTTAACTTCTCTACTGGAATTTCTGTATTTTCTTTTAAGTAATCTGAAATTAACTGAAAGTCCTTTTGCAAATTACCTTCAGCATTCCATCCAGCATATATAGCAAATCCGCCTATTATTGCACCACTTAACAACATTAGAATAAGACTTATTATAAACATATATACTATTGTTATTTTAAAAGTTAAAGAAAATCTTAATTTTTCAACAAATCTATTTTTTAACCTCCTTACTAAGCTTATTACTTTCTTGACCAATAAAAAAGGAACTATAGCTATACATCTTATTATCTGTCTCACTGATTGTGAAAACCTTCTATCATTTTTCATCTTTTAGTAGGTATCCCACCCCTCTAACAGTATGAATTATTTTTTTATTATATTTATCATCAATCTTACCTCTTATATATCTAACATATACATCAACTACATTAGTGTCACCCATATAATCATATCCCCACACTGCTTGAAGGATTTTATCTCTTGTAAGAACAATATTTTTATTTTCTAGGAAATACTGAAGTAAATCAAATTCTCTTTTAGTAAGTTCTATTACCTGGTTATTATATGTTACTATATACTTATCTAAATCAACTTTTAAATCACCCAACTGGAGAATATTTGATGCTACTGCTTGAGTTATTTTTCTTTTAAGTACTGCTCTAATTCTTGCAAGTAATTCCTCAATTGCAAAAGGCTTAGTTACATAATCATTAGCACCCATATCTAATCCCACAACTTTATCCATAATTTCATCTTTAGCCGTAAGCATGATAACAGGAACTTCAGAACCTTGCCTTAATCTCCTTAGAACTTCAATACCATTCATGGAAGGAAGCATAATGTCTAATATAATTAAATCAAATTCTTTCTCGAAGGCCTTGTCAAGTCCCTTCCTCCCATCATGTGCTTGATCAACTTCGTATCCTTCATGTTTAAGCTCAAGTTCCAAAAACCTAGCTATTTTAATTTCATCTTCAATAATAAGAATCCTTTGATTATTCATAATGATAGTCCTCCACTTTAACCATATATATAAACTCAACCTTAATTATTATTAAATCTAAATAACCAAACTATTGCAAGTAAAAAATCGCACTGGTATATAGCCAATGCAATTTATATTTAACCTACTAAATCATTTTTAATTTCTTGTATTTCATCTTGTACTTTATCAAGAGTTTGGTTTATCTTTATATCTTCACCCTTATTAGTTTCAAACTTCATTCTAAACCCGCATAGTAAAGCTAGGATTAAACCAATAAAAGCTATATGAAATCCAAATATCGCTATTAATATAGAAACGTTAAGAGATAAATTTACAACTATTTTCTCTTTCTTCTTAACAACAAATCTAATATTGTTTCCCTTCCTTATAAGTGCCTTAATTTTGTCAAAGAAACATTCCTTTTCGCCATCATTTTTTTCAGCTTTAACTTTATTGTTTTTTTCTAGATATACTATTGCCTCCAATATATCTCCATCACAGTTTTCTAAAGCTTCCTTTGCATCTTCATAACTTACATTAATTCTTTTTCTTAATTCATCAATTTGTTCTAATTTTATTGACAACTTAATCCCTCCAAAATTTATTGACTTAACTTATGATTTTATTATAGAGTAGATTAATTAGAGAATAATTAGGGAAAGATTAAAATTAGATTAGAATATCTCAATATTATAAATAAAATAAGTGATAAGAGTCTTCCCTTACCACTTATTTTATAATCTTTTATTAACAAAACAAATCTATAAATTTATAATCCTTAAAATAAAATAGTCCTCTTGCTGTTATTTTTAACTCAGGTATTACAGGAAGTGCCATAAAACCTAAAGTTAAAAATATATCCTTATCTTCATATTTTTCATGAGTTTTTATGAAACTATTCATATTAGAAAGTTTATCTATAACATAACTTGGTTCTTTGTATGTCATTAGACCTGCTATTGGAAGTTCTAGCTCTTCAATTACTTTTCCATTTGAAACTAAAACTATTCCTCCACCAATTTCTATAAGTCTGTTTACAGCAAGTGCCATGTCACTATCTAAGCTTCCAACTACTATTACATTATGGGAGTCATGTGCTATAGTCTGCGCTACAGAGCATTCTGTAAGGCCTAATCCTTCAATATATCCTAATGAATATTTACCTGTATTTTTATGTCTTTCAAACACAGCTATTTTTAAAATATCTTCTCCCTTTACACTGTTCACATATCCATTTTGGATTATAACTTCTCTTTCTTCTTTTTTGGTTTCAATAGAATTTTCTATAACCTTTATAACATTTATTTTAGATGATTTAGCTTTTATCTTAAAACTCTCCTCAGTAACGACATCTAAATTCATAGAGTTTTGCAAGTTAGGATTTGTACCTTTAAAATCAAACTTATGATTATAAACCCTCCCACTTTTTATAACTTTATCTATGATAACCTTTTTCAAATCACTCAGTATTACTAAATCTGCTTTATAACCTGGACCTATAGCCCCTCTGTCCTTTAAATTATAACACTGAGCTGCATTGTATGATGCTATAGTATATGCTATAATTTCATCCAATCCATGTTCTATGGAAAGCTTTATATTCTCATTTATAGATCCCTTTTCTATAAGATCTCCTATGTCTTTGTCATCAGTACAAAATAAAAATCTTGAGTAATTTTTTTCATTTACTGCTGGTAGTAAGCTTAATAAATTTTTAGCGGCAGAGCCTTCCCTAATCATTACATACATGCCCTTTTTAACTTTTTCTAAAGCCTGCATAGCGTCACTGCATTCATGATCCGTTTTTACTCCCGCCGCTATATATGCATTTAACCATTCTTCACTTATTTGAGGACAATGTCCATCTATAGTTTTATCTTTATACATATTTATCTTTTTTAATATCCATTCAGTACAATTTACAACAGAAGGTACATCCATCACCTCTGCTAGTCCAATTACATTTTCTCTGTCCCTGTAGGACTCTATATCTTCCGATCTAAGTAGCGCTCCATTATCCTCAAATTCAGTAGCTGGAACGCATGATGGTATCATATAAAATATATCCATCAAACTCTTCTTGCTATTTTCCATCATAAAGTCTAAGCCCTTTTCTCCCAAAACATTAGCTATTTCATGCGGATCTGTAATACAAGTAGTCACTCCATTTTGAAGCAATACCTGAGAAAAAATCTCAGGTATTGCTTTGGATGATTCTATATGAACATGAGCATCTATAAGCCCAGGAGTTACAAAAAGGCCATCACAATTTATTTCTTCTATTCCTTCATAGCTGCCAATACCTGCTATGATTCCATTATTTATAGCAATATCTCCTTTTTCAAACTCCCTAGTAAATACATTTAGGAAAAAAGCATTTTTTAATACCAAAGGGGCCTTTTCTTTACGGGCGGCAATTTTAATATTACTTTTCATACTTTCTAGCATAATTCATTCCCCCTTTATAATTAAACTATCTTACTTACATAAATATCATCTTTAATAAAAATAATAGCGCAAGTACATACATAGTTCCAGATATTTTTTCTTTTTTACCTGCAAGTACACTTAATATAACATAAGATACAACTCCAAACATAAGTCCAGTAGCTATACTATAAGTTAGGGGCATGAGTATTATTGTTAAAAATGCTGGTATTGCTTCTACATAGTTATAAAAGTCTATTTGAACTACATTTTGCATCATAAATAGTCCAACTACAATTAACGCTGGTGCTGTAGCACAGCTTGGAATTGACATAAATATAGGAGCAAATACTATGGCTACTAAAAATAATAATCCTGTAACTACAGATGTTAATCCTGTTCTTCCGCCCTCAGCAACTCCTGCAGAACTTTCTACATAAGTTGTAACTGTAGAAACTCCTATCATTGCACCAAAGGTTGTTCCTATAGCATCACTTAAAAGTGCCTGTCTTGCTCTTATAACGTTTCCATCTTTGTCGAACATATTAGCTTTAGACGCAACACCAACTAATGTTCCCACTGTGTCAAAGAAATCTACAAATAAAAATGTTAGCATTACAGTTAAAAAGGTAATAATGCCTTGTGAATGAGTGAGTACAGAAAAATCTAGTTTGAATGCAATTGGTGATATACCGTGAAATGCAAAAATGCCACTTGGAACAAATATTCCATAATTTTTAGCAGCTACATCTGGTCCTATAGCTAATGCATAGCCCCAAGCCGCTACAGAACAAATAAGTATACCCCATAGTATTGCACCCTTTATATTTTTATAAGTCATAATTGCTATAACTATTACACCAAGCATACATATAATTGCTCTTGGATCTGCCATTTTTCCTAAAGTAATAAGTGTAGCATCATCATTTACAACTATTTTTGCATTTTCAAATCCAATTAAAGCTATAAATAATCCAATACCCGCACTAACTGCTATTTTAAGAGTAGTAGGTATTGAATTTACTACCATTTCTCTTACTTTTGTTAAAGACAATACTATAAATATAATACCTTCTACAAATACTGCTGTTAATGCAACCTGCCAAGGAACTTTCATTCCTATACAAACTGAAAAAGCGAAAAATGCATTTAGTCCCATACCAGATGCCAATGCAAATGGTAAGTTAGCATACACACCCATTAGTATTGTAGTTAATCCCGCTGCGATACATGTAGATGTAAGTATTGCTCCTTTGTCCATCCCAGTAGCAGATAAAAATTCTGGATTTACAGCTATAATGTATGCCATAGTAAGAAATGTAGTAATACCTGCCATTACTTCTGTTTTAACTGTAGTCTTATTTTCTTGCAATTTAAAATACCTTTCAAGAAAGCTTACATCATTACTGCCTCTTAATTCTGTTTTCATACAACTCACCCCTTTTTTATTTTTAATCATATACATAGCATTATTTATGCCAACCTTTATGCTTAATAATCAATGCTTTCTAATAAAAATCAGTTAGCATATTTTCTCTAACTTACCTGTTACCTATTAACTACATATATTAAATATATGATCTTCCTATGTTAAAAATTAGCTAATTATAAAACAAAATGGCTATCAATATGATAATTTTTATCACATTGATAACCATTTAAAGTTGTTCTCATATAGATATTTTAGCTTATTTGTCTTATTATTTTTTTTCTTCCTTTACGTCTGGCTGTGGTACTATTACTTCATTATAATCGCCTTTTTTAGCATTTTCCAAAGCTAGCTTAGCTAACTGCTTCATATTATTTGTTGAATTAGTAGCTCCAGTAACACCATCAACTTTTTCTAAATCCTGCTTATCAATTAAAGCTTTTTCAAGCTGTGGGCAATATTTATCTGGTGAAGTTCCAGACTTTGAAGCCATTGCCTTAATATAATCTGCATCTTCAGATTTTCTCTTATTGTCTTTATTTAAATAGTCAAAATCTACTGTTGCAATTTTGCCATCTTTAATTTCTATCTCAGTAAATGCATTCCATCCGTGAGTATCTAATCTATCAAAGCTTGCCCTATACTTACCATCCTTATAGGTAGCTTCTTTGCTTGCATCTGTTGATTTAGAAGAACCTCCACAACCTGCTAATACTGATAATGATAATGCCGAAACTAGCGCTAATCCTATAAACTTTTTCATTTTAAATTCCCCCTACATAATCATGCTTTGTTAAATTTTTCGTTATATTTATGTTAATTCATTATGTTATTTCTGTCAATCCAAAGTACCTAAATATATGCCATAATTCATAAAAAAGAATAAAATTATTCATAAAATAACTTTATACATTGTTCAATGTGCATATTCGTAAAAATATAAAACTTTTAAATGTTTTATGAACACTTTTTAAACTTATAATCATAAATACATTCAACTAGCAACATATTTATTTCTATATTGACAAATAACTTTTAGCGGCGTACAATTGACTTGTACGCATTAAAAAAACACTTGTTCTCACAAAGAGTACACAATATTTAGATTATTTTTAATTTAGGGGGGATACCATTGATTAGAGAGGGATTAAAAAAAATAGTATGTGACATTATTGATGAAAATGCAGGTGAAATAATGGACTTAGCTTTAGCTATAGAAAATGAACCTGAGCTAGGTTTTAAAGAAACAGAAACTTCTAAAAAAGTTTGTGATTTTTTAAAAGAGCTAAATATATCCTATGAAAATAATTTAGCTATTACAGGAGTGAAAGGAAAACTTAAGACTTCTGGTAATGGGCCTAATG
This sequence comes from Clostridium sp. HMP27, assembly GCF_000765165.1. NCBI lineage: Bacteria > Bacillati > Bacillota > Clostridia > Eubacteriales > Clostridiaceae > Clostridium > Clostridium sp. HMP27. The sequence goes on from NZ_JMFY01000045.1 coordinate 14,617, forward strand.
TAGCAATTCTTGGGGAATTAGATGGAGTAATATGTTTTGATAGTGATAAGGCTAATAAAGTAACTGGTGCTTCTCATACTTGTGGACACAACTTACAAATAGCTTCAATGCTTGGGGCCGCACTGGGATTGAAACTTTCAAATATAGAAAATCAATTATGTGGGAATGTTACATTTATGGCAGTTCCTGCAGAAGAATACATAGAAATTTCTTATAGACAAAAACTTAAAGAGGAAGGAAAACTTCACTTTTTATCAGGAAAACAAGAACTTATATATAGAGGAGCTTTTGATGATGTAGATATAGCTATGATGGTTCATTCTTTAAAAAACTCACCTAAACCTACTGTAGCCATTGGAAAATCTAGTAATGGATTTGTTGGTAAAACTGTACAATATATAGGAAAGGCCGCTCATGCAGCAGAGGCGCCTCATGAAGGAGTAAATGCGCTAAACGCAGCTATGCTTGGAATCATGGGAATAAATGCTTTAAGAGAATCTTTTAGGGATGAAGATTCTATAAGAGTACATCCTGTTATAACAAAAGGCGGGGACACAGTAAACAGCGTTCCATCAGATGTAAGAATGGAGACCTATGTAAGGGCTAATTCTGTAGACGCTATTACAATTACAAATGAAAAAGTTGACCGAGCCTTGCTTGGTGGTGGCTTTGCCATGGGAGCACAAACTATAATAGAGACAATTCCAGGTCATATGCCATTAAAGGCTTCTTTACCCTTAAATAACATATTTAAGGAAAATGCACAGAAGCTTTTACCCGAAGATAGAGTTATAGATGCAGGGCACTTCGCAGCTTCCACAGATATGGGGGATATATCAAACTTGATTCCATCGATTCATCCGTTTATAGGGGGTGTATCTGGAGCACTTCATACTAAAGATTTTAAAGTAGAAGACTTCAATGCAGCTGTTATTTTACCTGCAAAGCTTATGGCCATGACAGTTATAGATTTGCTTTATAAAGATGCTGCAGAAGCTAAATATTTAATGAGCTCATATACTCCAACATTTAAAAATAAAGAGGCCTACATAAAGTTTTTAGAAGATCGTTTTGAAAGGAAGGTACAATAAATGAAAAATTGGAAAAATCACGGTTTAGTTCTTATACTAGTTATAATTGCTGAAATGATAGGTGTTATGAAATTTAAATTTGGTCCGGGAACAATAGTTCTGTTACCTATGCTTTACGCATTAATAATGGGAATATTTCTAAGCCCTAAATTTTTGAAAGTATTAAATGATAAAGATATGTCTGATGCTGGTTCCCTTATTACTATATCTCTTATGCTTTTAATGGCTAAGTATGGTTCACAAATCGGACCTACTCTTCCTAAAATAATCAAGTCCAGTCCTGCTTTAATACTTCAAGAGTTTGGGAATATAGGCACTGTACTTTTAGGTGTTCCTATAGCAGTATTTTTAGGATTAAAACGTGAATCTATAGGTGCTGCTCACTCAGTTTCTAGAGAACCAAATGTAGCTTTAATAAGCGATGTGTATGGCTTAGATGGTGATGAAGGAAAAGGTGTAATGGGTGTTTACATTTGTGGAACAGTACTTGGAACAGTATTCTTTGGAGTAATAGCAAGTTTATGTGCAGCTTATACTCCACTCCATCCTTATGCACTGGCTATGGCATCTGGTGTTGGGAGTGCTAGTATGATGACTGCATCAGTTGGTTCATTAAGCGCAATGTTCCCTGAAATGGCAGATACTTTAGCAGCTTTTGGTGCAGCAAGTAATATGCTATCAGGTCTTGATGGATTATATATGTCACTTTGGATTGCGTTACCTTTTGCTGAGTGGCTTTATAGAAAGAGTTATAAATTAAAATATGGCGTTCCTGCCCCTGAGGTAGAAAAAACTCAGCCTAAAATAGCAAAGGAGGTATAATCTATGAAAATTAAAGATTCATTATTTGTATTAATATTAATAGGATTACTTTCCCTTGTTGGAAACATGATAGGACCTAAGCATAATATATTTGAAGCTCTTCCTGGTATGCTTATATTAATTGCAATATCCATTGCTGGAATTTCTTTAAGTAAGGTGTTGCCTGGTAAAATTCCAGCAGTAGCTTATATAGTAACACTAGCTTGTATATTAACTTACCCAAGTTTTCCTGGTGCGGGTCAAATGTCTAAATATATTGCAAAAGTAGACTTCTTAGCTTTAACCACTCCAATACTTGGTTACGTTGGACTTTCTATAGGTAAAGATTTAGATAGCTTTAAAAAATCCGGATGGAGACTTATCGTAGTATCTTGTATAGTATTTATAGGAACTTATATTGGCTCTGCAATAATTGCTCAAGTTATCTTAAAAGCACTTGGACAAATATAAAACTCATAAATTTTTAATGTTGAATATTCCGTATGGTATTTGCATTTAGGAAAGCGGTTCATTGCACAAAGAAGCTCTAATATTTATGAATTTAAATCACCTAAACTTTTTAAACTCGCTGTCGGCTCAGACGGTAAAAAGTTCTTAACGGTGATTTAAATTCATAAATAAAGAGCTTCTAATTGCTTATTCAATGCTTTCTACAATGTAAATCCCATACTATTATTAAACATTAAAAATACAATCTACAAACACCTACTAAATGGAAAATTTCAGTAAACTGAATTTCTACAATAGGTTTATAAATATTCCTGCTATTATAACAGAAGTTATAGTAACAGTTACAAATCCTCCTACTATCATCTGTGGAAGCATCTGATCCATGAGATATTTCTTTTCATCTTCATCCTTAGCAAGCGCCTTAGAAGCTTCTTCTGTCAAAACATAATTTGGTGGGAACCCATATAAAGCTGTAAGTGAAGTTGCAAAAGCCATTTCTTTGGTCATTCCAAGGAATTTTCCTAAAAGCACTGAAGTAATAGCCATTCCTATTACCCCTACAACTATAATTATTATCAAAGGCCAAGCTATTTTTACAAGCATTGCTGGAGTAGCTTTTGAAAGCGCTCCAAATACATATACCATAAGCACAAACATTAAAAATCCAAATGAATTAGAAGCATGTAGTATATCCCTTTCTAAAAATCCTATTTCTTGAAGTATGATGCCAAAAACTAAACATAATACAAATGGTGAAACCTTATTATGAGTAAGTGCTGCTGTTTGTACTGCTAGAAATGAACTGAAAGCCATCTTTGCAAACATTACCGAAGCAGTATTATACTTTGTAGAGATTTTAGGTATAAGTTTTTTCTTCTCTAATTTTATTTCTGCCGCTGAAGCTTGCTCTAAAGCTTTAACTCCTTCACATCCTCCATTTTCATGGTATATTCTCAAAAGTCTTCTTCCCTCTTTTTTTAAACAAATAGCGGTAAGTGGATATCCCGCAAATCCCTGCATTACATACATTACTATTGCAAGAATTGAAGCAAGCTCTAATCCTTTCTTTGCAGCACCTTCCTGCATCATAAGAGCAGCTACTATTCCCCCTGTGAGTGGTGGAAGTCCTGATACTACATACTCTCTTCCTACTAATGGAATACATATAAACCAACATGCAATTATCATTCCAGTAAGTCCAGCTAGAGTTACCGCAATGACTTTCCACTGTTTTATTAATTCTGAAATACTTATAATAGTTCCCATATGAGTAATACACATATACATAGCTATACTTGCAAAAGGCATTCCAAATCCAGGCAAATCAATTAAATTTTTAGGTAAAAAAGTCCAATAGCCTGCTAAAAATAATACCGCTACTACAAATACCGATGGTATCCATGCTTTTGTCTTTGTTCCTATAAAGTCTCCAAGTGCAAAAATAACTGCAATAATTAAAAGTGCCGTTACAGGAGCCATACATATCCTTCCTTTCTTCATAGAAATTTATATTACATATATATTCAACAAAAATATAATTATCCTCTTAATTTTGAAAAATATAAAACCATGTTTAAAACCTACATAAAATGTAGATTTTAAACATGGTCACATAAGATAAATTATTATAACATGGATATTTAATTGTGAAGTTAAATTTTTATACATAGCTAAACTTAAAACATACTAAATATATTTATTTATAAATATCTACTATAAGTCCTGAGATGTCATCTATAGTTTTTGCTATATCTAAATTCTCCTTTTCATTACTTAAAAGCATTTCAGTAAGTTCTTGTAATTTTCCATCAATAGTATCTACTGTAATAAAGTATTGAGTTTGCCAAAAGCTTATGTCCTTTTTTACACCATACATATATGATAATACCGAGTTTAAGTATTCTTTTATCATTTTTTTGTAAGCAAACACATCTGAGTAACATTTTGTTACAGCAAGCCTATTACCCTTTTTTTGTATCTCTTCTAGCATTTCTTTTAACTGTTGCTCATTTCTTCTTTCTCTTGCAAAGCTAAAGTTCTGAGAAAAGTCTCTTTTTTCACCTATAGCTTTATTATCATTTTTATTTATTAAAGAAGAATTTCTAACTCTGGATATCTCCATGCTACTATCCCCTCACCTTTATCTAATATATAAATTAAAGTTAAATATTGGTTACATGAATGTATTTTACTATTTTATTATATATCATGGTTACAGTTTAATACAATTAAAAATACTATAAAAGCTTTAACAATACAACTTATCCAATTGTCTTGTCCAATATTTTAGTGAAGTTTGCATAACAGGTCCAATTAGAAGTACTGAAATAAATGTGCCAAGTGCAACAGGTCCTCCAATTAACCATCCAATTGTTAATGCTGTTATCTCAAGTAAAGTTCTAGATAATCTAATAGAAATGGAGAATCTTTTCGCTATAAATAAAGTCATACCATCTCTAGGTCCAGCTCCTACTTTGGATGCTACATACATTCCTGACCCAATTCCCATAAATACAATACCTAGTACTAATAATGCAGATTTTGAGATTATTCCTGTAAAGGACGGTATTAATTCTAAGGTTAAAATACCGTTAAGAAAAAAACCAACTAGAAGTATATTTAATACACTACCAATAGCAGGAACTTTCTTTTCAAAGAAAGATGTCATCAAAACCATAATAATCCCTACTATTTGAACCCATCTGCCTATAGATAAGTTAGTTAAATTAGCTAGTCCAATATGCAAAACATCCCATGTTGCTACTCCAAGACTAGCTCTAATTACAGTTGCAGCTCCTAAAGCTAAAATAAATATTCCAATTATAAATACTATAATTCTAATTAAAAAATTAAAATTTATTTTTGTGATATTGTTATTTAATTCATAATTCTTTTCTGACATATTATTTCCCCTCATTCTAAGTTTTTTATCATCTTTTTTAAAACATCATTAAATACTTCCAATTCTTCCTGGGAGATATCACGTATAGCATCCATTTCTAAATTTGTTGAAACTTCATGCCATTGAGGGAATGCTTCAAAAGCTTTTTTAGTTAATTGTATATGCCTTTCCCTTTTATCATTTCCCTCTTCTCGAATTATCCATCCCATTTCTTCCATTCTCGTTAATGTCCTAGTAATCGTTGGCGCTTCTACACAAAGATATTTACTCAATTCAACTTGTGTACAGTGCCTTTTTTCATATAAGTATAATATAATTCCCCATTGTGACGCATATAGTCCAAGTGGAGAAATCTTCTCATTTAATTTCTTAGTAAAATATCTACCTAATTGATTTACCTTATGACCATATAAATTTAATTTCATTTTGTCCTCCATTTACTTACCCATGCAATTATTACCTAGGTAAGTATATCATATGAATTTATAATAATCAAATTTTCACCATATCGGTTTTTGATGTTAACAGGTATGGGATTTGCATCGTATAAAGCATTGAATAAGCTTTAAAACGGCTTTATTTCAAAATTTAAAATACCGTACAATTATTTCAGTCAAACGAGTTTAGAAGGCTTAGGTATTTTAAATTCAAAAATATTAGCCGTTTTTAGCGAAATGAAAGCTTTTCTAGATGCAAATCCCATACTGATGGTTCAACATTAAAAATGTGGCAATTTCCTTTATCTAACTACTTCCCATGTGATTCCCTTATCTTTAGTTTTATATAGTATGCCCTCCAATATTAATAGCCCTGTATCCTTATCTATAAACTGTACCTTTCTTCCTCTAAGATTTATTTCAGTGGTTATTTCATTTACATTACTATCATTATAAAAAATTCTATATATTTTATTTCCTCCTCCATCTACAATCCAAAGTATGCCATCTTTATCTACTCCATAGATTATTTCTATGCCCCCTTGGGCCTCAACAGGAATTGAGGGATTCCAAGTTGCACCCCCATCTATAGTTTTATAAAATATCATAGATGATTTCTCCTTAGATTTAATTTCTACTGGAAGATATCCTTGTTTATTATCTTTGCTAAACTTAGGTGGAAAAGTGTTTATACTATATTCATTATTTTTCAAGTATTCTTTAGGTACATTTAATTTTTGAACTTCCCAGGTTACTCCTCCATCCTTTGTATTATATATAAATGGATATTTTGTTTTTTCACCCTTAATAGTGTACCATCCCATATTATTACTAATGAATTTTATACCTGTTATACCCTCTATATTATAAGAACTATCCTTATTATTTAAACTATCTATAACATTTTTAGTTACCTTTGACCAATGGCTGCCTGAGTCATCTGTTTTATATATTTCCATTCTTAGATTGTTTGATATCTTAGGCGATGTAACCATTACAAAAGTTTCTTTAGAATTTACAACATCTATATTAACTTCTATTGTTTCATCATTCCAATTTCTTTCTAGATTTAAAATAGTTTGTTCCCATTTTTGTCCTCCATTGAAAGTTTTAAATATGTTTATCTTATTTTTTTCTTTATAAGCTATAAAACCAATTTCTTTATCTAAAACTGTATAAAATAATGAATTGTTATTTACACCCTTACTATTACTAGCTATATATTGTTTATCGCTTACGTTAATCCCTTTTGGGGTAATATTCTCCCAGGTAAATCCTCCATCCCCGGTTTTAAGTATTCCCTCTTTTGAAACTGCCCATCCATGTGTGCTATCTATCATATTAAAATCTATAAAATTATATTTATCTGATCTTTGTACTTTAGATGCTGACTTTACTTCAACATTTCTACTATCATTTTTCTTTAAAATTTGAGTACAGGCTATAGTTGAAGTTATAAATGCTAGACCTATGAATATATAAAATACCCTTTTCATAATTTATCTCCTTTAGTCTTACTTTATTTTTATTATTGACTAAAAGATTAAATATTATAGCCTATGTATGGAATTTTATCCAATAATTAATTATCCTCTTACTCAGTATATAATAATAAGAGGTACTATC
>NZ_JMFY01000046.1:0-7089 GCF_000765165.1 Clostridium sp. HMP27
TATTGGAACTTTAATCGTTAAAAAACCTTGTCAGCGTGGAGTTCAGCCATCAGGCGTTGTAGAAAATAAGTGGGAATAAAATAATAAATATTTAATTAGAGTAAAAAGTCAGCCCAAAGGCTGACTTTTATCTTAAATTGTTAGTTGTTATTTACCATTTCTCATTTCTAGATACTCGTCATAGCTCATTTGTCTATCGATTAGTCCATCTTCAGTTAATTCGATTATTCTGTTTGCTATAGTTTGTATAAATTGATGGTCATGGGAAGCAAATAATATATTACTATTAAAGTCTCTTAAACCATTATTTACTGCTGTAATTGATTCAAGGTCTAAGTGGTTTGTAGGCTGATCTAGTAAAAGTACATTCGCATTGTTAAGCATCATTTTTGAAAGCATACATCTAACCTTTTCACCACCAGATAAAACCTTAGCTTCTTTTAACGCTTCTTCTCCAGAGAAAAGCATTCTTCCTAGGAAGCCTCTAAGATAGCTTTCAGACTTTTCTTCTGAAAATTGTCTTAGCCAATCTACAAGATTTAAGTCCACATCGTTAAAGAATTCAGAGTTATCTTTAGGGAAGTATGACTTAGTAATAGTAACACCCCATTTAAATTCTCCGCTGTCTGGTTCCATTTCTCCCATAAGTATCTTAAATAATGTAGTAATTGCCATTTCATTTTCACCAACAAAGGCAATTTTATCTCCCTTAGTTATGATAAAGCTTACATTATTAAGAACTTTTACACCATCAATAGTTTTTGATATTCCATCAACTCTTAAAATATCATTTCCAACTTCTCTCTCAGGTTTAAATCCTACGAAAGGATATCTTCTACTTGAAGGTTCTATATCTTCTATGTTTATTTTATCAAGAAGCTTCTTACGAGAAGTAGCCTGCTTTGATTTAGAAGCATTAGCACTAAATCTTGCAACAAATTCTTGAAGAGCTTTGACTTTTTCTTCTTTTTTCTTATTTTGATCCTTCATTAATTGTAGGGCAAGCTGACTTGATTCATACCAGAAATCATAGTTACCCATAAATAACTTAATCTTTCCAAAGTCAACATCTGCCATGTGAGTACAAACTTTATTTAAAAAGTGTCTGTCATGGGATACAACAATAACTGTTCCTGGAAAGTCAATTAAGAACTCTTCAAGCCAGTTAATTGATTGAATATCTAAGTGGTTAGTAGGTTCGTCTAAAACAAGTATTCCAGGATTTCCAAAAAGAGCTTGTGCAAGAAGCACCTTAACCTTTTCTCCACCTGAAAGTTCAGACATTTTATTTTCATGAAGACTTGTTGGAATTCCAAGGCCCTGTAAAAGTGATGAAGCTTCTGATTCAGCTTCCCAACCATTTAATTCAGCAAATTCTCCTTCAAGTTCAGATGCCTTTATACCATCTTCATCAGTGAAATCAGCCTTTGCATATAATTCCTCTTTTTCAGTCATGATTTCATATAATCTAGCATTACCCATAACTACTGTTTGAAGTACGCGGCAGTCATCATATTCAAAGTGATCCTGCTTAAGTACTGACATTCTAGAACCAGGTGCAATAGAAACTTCTCCAGTATTAGGCTCAATTTCACCAGATAAAATTTTTAAAAATGTACTTTTTCCAGCACCATTTGCACCTATTACTCCATAACAATTTCCTGGAGTAAATTTAATATTAACATCTTCAAATAATTTCTTATCACCATATCTTAAACCAACATTTGTAACTGTAATCAACGCTAATCATTCCTCAACTTTCTACTTTTAATCTAACCGTCATATTATAACATAAAGATGTAATAATCGCTAGACTTTAAAATAACATTGACAATTAGTAATTAATAACTTAAAATTGACATTTGATAAATGAATATAGTAGAAAAAATTAAAAATTGATAACCAACACAGGGGGAAGTATTTATGTCAGATAAGAATATAGAAATGATGAAAAAGCTTATTGAAGCAAAAAAGAAAAAAAGTGCTGAGCAAAAGGGAAATGGAAGACCAACCAAAAGCATGGGAGGGGCTAAAAAGGCTGTGAGAAATAAGAAAACAGGTGGATTATTCGATAAGTAGTAAGCCTAGGGTGAGCCTTTTTAAGAACAATATTTATATGATTATTAAAATACTTTAAATCTTGGTGTTTATGTGAAATAAAAATTACCTACGCCAAGATTTATTTTATTTGTGTTCTAGGAGCATTTCATCAAGCACAGGTGAATAAAATTGGAGGTTATGGCAAATTATATTAAGATAACAATTAAAAAGCTATTTTAAAGCTAAAAATCTCAGTTGTTGTTCAGAGGTGAATAAGATGGAAAGTCATAGAGTTTTAATGCAAGAAATAGATAAATTTATAAATATAGATAGCGATACCAAAAAGGTAGAATTAGATGATTTTTTTGTTATTTATTTTGTGCAAAGTCTTATAGAGAAGTCGGCACTAACTGAAAATATCAAAATGCCTTATTTTAATAAGGATTTAAACTTTAATTCATATATTCGAAGTATTAGTACAGAAATAACACTTGAAGAGGTAAGTAAAAGTATTACAGAAGGAAATGTTATAGCAATTTATAAAGGCACACTAAGAAGTATTAATGTTTGTGTTAGAAAAAATTATAGAGAAGTCCAACAAAACATAAAAGAAAGTTCTTTTCAAGGAAGCTTAGAGGAATTCGTAGAGGAGATAACTTTAAATATAGGTCTTTTAAGAAGATATTATCCAAGTTCAAATCTTATAGTAAAGGAAACTGAAGTTGGAGAGTTAATTAAAAGTAGGGTTGCTATAATATATGATGAGGAAAAGGTAGATAAAAGTTCATTGAACTTTATAGAAAAAAGTATCAGTGAAGTTAGGGCACCTGCAATTCAAACATTAAGGGAACTGGAGCAGCACATAGTAAAGAGACAATGGCTTATTCCAAGAATTTTTATAACCTATAGGCCAGATAGAGTGGCAAGGCTTATGGCTAAAGGAAAGGCTGTTATATTATTAAATGGCACCAATGGTGCAGGAGTGGCTCCTGTTACTTTTCACGAATATTTTGTTGCAGTAGATGATTACTATTTATTCCCTATACCAGCATTTATGCTTATAGTGTTAAGATATATAGCCTTTATTTTAAGTATAACACTTCCTGCAATATATGTTGCAGTTACTTCATATAATCCTGAAATATTCAGAGTACAGCTAGCATTGTCCATTACAGAAAGCCGCTCAGGAGTAACATATCCATCTTATCTAGAAGTACTGTTTATGCTTGCAATGATAGAGTTTTTGATTGAAGCCAGCATCAGACTCCCTAAAACTATAGGGCAGGCAGCAACAACAGTTGGAGGACTTATACTAGGTCAGGCAGCTTCAGAGGCACAGCTTGTAAGTAATATACTTATAATAATAGTTGCAGCAACTGCTATAACTAATTTTTGCATGCCCACAACTTGTATAAGTATACCTGCAAGAGCATTAAAGTACATAGTCGTATTATTTGGAAGTTTAGCTGGGCTGTATGGAATTTTTGTGGCATTATTAGCCTTAACGGTATATGCATTTTCGCTTTATAATTTTAACATTCCTTATTTAAATCCATTAGATGCAATTTCGATTAAAAATTTAAGGGATTTTTTTAGGAGAAGTGAGTTATGATCGAAAAGAAATATTATTATATGATGCTTATAGTTTGTACATTGTCTAATTTTATATTTTACAATTCTCCATATCTAACTACACATATATTAGATGGAGCAATAATAGCTTTATTTATAGCGCTTATAGTGATATTAATAAGTTCTTATACTGGTATTTATGTATTTAATCATTTTAAAAACTTTACTCTGATAGAAATAAATAATGAGCTTTTAGGTAAAAAATTGGGAAGTATTATATCTTTTATATCGATAATTTTTAATTTTACCTCAGGATATTTTATGTTTATGGGACTTATTGAAATAACAAGGAAATTTCTTTTATCTACTACAAATACTTGGTTTCTAAGAATATTGCTTGTTATTCCTGTAATACTTGTTTTATTAAATACAAATAAAACATTTTTATATCTTTTAGGTTATCTTGGAATAATTATTTTAGTTGGTATAGTTATGTATTATTTGCTAAGTATTAAAGAACTAAGACTTAACTATATAAAGGGAACGTTAATTCATTCTCTAAAGATGCCTAATTTACCTTTGATTAGTATAGCAAGTTATTTTTATGTTGGAGTTCGACACTTGCAAGCATTTAATACTGAGTTTGGGAAAATAAGTTATAGAAAAACTATGCTCATATTTATACTTATAGGGCTGCCAATGGCGTTGTTAACTCTTTTAATTCCAGCATCTTTTTGGGGGGTTGAAACTGTTAGAAATATTGAACATCCTTGGATTGCTAGTTCAGATGCTATACAAGTTAATTTGTTTTTTATTGAAAGAGGGCTATATATACTATTCCCATTATTTTTAACATTAGGATCTGTACAAATTATCCTTTATACTTTTGTAGGAAAAAGTTTATTGGACAGGATGAGTATTAATAATAAAATAAAAAAAGGAATTATAGTAGCAGTATTGATTTGCTATGTTACACTAGGTGTTTTTATAAGAAATACGAGACAACTTACTGACATGGCATTAGTAAATATGATCATTAGCAGCTTTTTCACTAATATATTATTTTTTATACTTTTTTTCTTAACCAAAAGAAGGGAAAAGAGGAATATATGAGATATCTTAGTAAATTATTAATTTTATTTTTTATAGTATCTTTTTTTACAGGTTGTGATTTTAAGGATATAGATAGAAGAACTTTTATAGTAGCAGTGGGCATAGATTCTGTTGGTGTAAATGGGGAAATAGAAGTAAGCTTTAAGGCTGCTATACCAAGATCAGTAGGAGGGGCAGGCTCACAAGAGTCAGGAAAAAATTTTGAGTTTTATACTGTAAAAGGAAATTCACTTGGAGAAGTTTTTAGGCTTTTAAAAACTAAGATGGCTTTAGAACCAGACTTTGGCCATATGAAGATTATAGTGCTCGGAGAAAGTTATGTTGAAAATAATGAAATTGATGACGTTATAGATTTTTTTGCCAGGAGAAGAGACATACAGCTTATAGGGTATGTGGCTGTAGGATCGCCAAGTGCTAAGACAGTGCTAAATATAGAACCGCCAGGAGAAAAAACTGCAGGAAGTGCACTTTTTATGAAGTTTGGCCAGGGAACAAATTCTGAATATGGACTTATTACAATGTTGAAGGATGTAAAATATTCTGCAACGACGAAGGGGATGACTGTATTTTGTCCAGTGATTGAAGCTGTTGAAGGTAGAGTTGTACTAGAAAAGGTAGCATTATTTGATAGAGTTAAATTTAGTATGTTTTTGAATAGAGATGAAACCAAATTGTTTAAATTACTTTTTGAGGGAGTGCAAAATGGATACATAGTTATAGATACTTTGGGTTCTAAGAATCCTTTAGGTATAAATGTTAATAGCGGAAAAGGAAGTATAAAGTTAAAAGAAGTGAATGACGATATTATATGTAATATAAAAGTTACAATTAAGGGAAATCTAGAGGAAGCAGGACAATATGTGGAATTAAAAGAAGTTGAGGCTAGAGCAAAAAAAATACTAGATTCTCGTGTAAATGCTTTAGTAAAAAAACTTCAAGAAAAAGGCTTAGATCCTCTTCAGATCCAAGTAAAATACTGGGCTAATAATAGAAATTATGATTTTAGTGATGAATGGCTAGAAAACCAATATAAAAAGGTTCAATTTAAGGTAGATAGTAATGTAGTTATAGAAAGAACTGGAATTTTTAAATAATTAAATAAAATTAAAGGGAGAGTTAAATATGGAAAAGATGCTTTATCCAGTAAAAATTAATGGGAAATATGGATACATAGATAATAAAGGAGAAATTATAGTAGAGCCAAAGTATAACTATGCTGAGGATTTTATTAATGATTTTGCTATAATAGGAATCGAAGATAAATTTGGATTTATAAATAAAGAAGGAAGTTTAATTGGAGAAAACTTATATGATGATGTATATGAATTCACTGATGGATTAGCTACAATTGAAGTAAAAGGGAAAAAAGGATTTATGAATACAAAAGGAGAAGTGGTTATAGAGCCAGAATATAAAGAAGCTAATGGATTCTCACAGGGGTTAGCAGCTGTACAAGTAAATTATAAATGGGGATATATAAATAAAGAAGGGCAAGTGGTTATAGATCCTGTGTTTTTAGATGCTTTTGATTTCAGTGAAGATTTAGCTTTAGTGCAATTAGGAGGAAAATTAGGATACATAAACAAAGAAGGCAAGATAGTTATAGAACCTAAATTTGATTATGCTTATGGATTTTCGGAAGGGTTAGCAGCGGTACAGTTAAAATCTAATTATGGATATATTGATAAGGACGGAAATACAGTTATCAAAATTAAGTATCATACAGCTAATGATTTTAATGAAGGGCTAGCATGTGTTGAATTAAACAATAAATATGGATTTATAAATAAAAATGGAGAAGCTGTGATTCCACTTAAATATGACTGGGCAGATAACTTTTACGAAGGCTTTGCAACAGTTGCTATTGATGAAAAGTATGGATTTATAGACAAAGATGGCAATGAAGTAATTCCGGTGAAGTTTGGTAACGTAGATACTATTAGTGAAGGTTTAATATCTGTAGAAGTAAATGGTAAATGGGGATACATAGATAAAGAATGTAATTTTATTATAGAGCCAATTTATGATGAAGTGTCAAAATTTGTGGATGGAGTTTCTAAGGTTATATTAGAAAATAGAACTAAATATATAAATAAAAATGGGGAAAATGTTTTTAGTAGAGAGTAAAAGTTTAAGTTCTCTTATTTATAAAATGTACTATAAAACTTAATAATAAGGCACTAGGCATAAATTATAAATATAATATGTCTAGTGCCTTTATAAATATTAGAATTTAAAATGAAAAAAGTTATTTTCCGCCACCAGTACTGCTGGATATACCACTAGAAGTACCTGAACTGCTACCACTACTATTATTACTACTGTTGCTAGAGCTGGTTTTCATATTATTATTATTATTATTAT
>NZ_JMFY01000047.1:0-16554 GCF_000765165.1 Clostridium sp. HMP27
GCCCTAAGCGACTTTTATATATTAACATTTTTGTTTCTTCTTGTCAACAACCTTTGAAAATATTTTTTTCAAGTTGTTATCAACTATTTTGCTTGTCTGTCGCTCATCTCAGCGACGAATGTTATCTTATCATGATTCAATTTGCAGATTAATATTATTAACTGTTATTAAACTAATTTATCTATATTATTCTTAGTCATTATTTCATATGCTTAATATTTTACATGCAGATACACCTGAGTTCGTTTATATACTTTTAATAAAATAAAATATATGTTTCTTCCTCAACTATGTAAACTTATCTTATAATTTCCTCCAAAATTGTAACTATAATTTAAAAAGGAAGCTTGCAAACACAAGCTTCCTTTTTAAATATTAATTAATATTATCTTTTTTTCTTCGCTACTTCAATATTTAATCTTTTGCCACCAAAACTTTTACCGCTACAATTGTTCATAATTGGATCTACAGCATCTTGTGCCGCATCTATAAATGAGAAGTTTTCTAATATACGTATTTCTCCAATCTCATCTTTTCTTACCTTAGCCTTATCTATTAAGAATTGAAGAAGAGTCTTTGGATTCATTTTATCCTTCTTTCCAAGACTTAAGAATAATCTTACGTAACTTGAAGAAGATGACGATGATGAAGATGTTGACTCTATAGCATTTTCTGTATAATCATAAGATATTTCTGTACTATATATAATATTCATAAGCGCTGCTGCTACATCTACAAGATTAAATTCTTCATCTAATTCTGTAGCCATAGGTATAAATCTCTTATATTCTTCGCCCTCTAAAACACCTTTAACTCTTGATACCATATTTTTATATTTTGCGTTAAATATATCATCTACAGTAGGAACTTCTTTTCTTTTTATTTTACCTTTAGTAGCTCTTTCAATTTGCTTAAGAACCATGTATTCTCTTGGACTAACTAAAGTATATGCTACACCTTCTCTATTAGCTCTTCCTGTTCTTCCTATTCTATGAACATAAGATTCTGTATCTTGAGGAAGATCATAGTTAATTACATGAGTTACATTTTCTACATCTATTCCTCTTGCTGCTACATCTGTTGCAATTAAAAACTCTAAGTTTCCTTCTTTAAACTTTCTTAAAGTGTTCATTCTATGCACTTGAGTCATATCTCCATGCATACCTTCCACACTATATCCTCTTGCTTGCATAGATTCTACAAGCTCATCTACACCCTTTTTAGTTTTGCAAAATATTATAGCTGCAGTTGGTTCATCTACATCTAATACTCTACATAAAGTTTCAAATCTATCTTTGTGCTTTATTTCATAATAATACTGACTTACTGTAGATACAGTCATAGCATTTTTTACAATAGCTACATGCTTTGCATCTTCCTTCATATATCTTTTAGCAAGTTTTTTAATTTCATTTGGCATTGTTGCAGAGAATAGTAATGTTTGTCTTGACTCATTTGAGTTTTTTATAATTTCTTCAATGTCATCTATAAATCCCATATTTAACATTTCATCTGCTTCATCTAATACAAGAAATTCAATGTCATTTAAATTAAGTACTCCTCTTCTTATTAAATCAAGCACTCTACCAGGGGTTCCTACTATTACATCAATACCTCTTTTGATAGATTTAATTTGTCTATCTATAGGATTACCACCATATACTGGAAGCACACTTGCTTTACTATGCTTTGCTATACGTGCAAGTTCATCATTTACCTGTATAGCAAGTTCTCTTGTAGGTGCTAATATAAGACATTTTGGCTTGTTACCACCTTTGCTTATATTGTTAAGTACTGGAGCTCCAAATGCTAGAGTTTTTCCTGTACCCGTTTGCGCCTGACCTATTACGTCATTTCCTTGTAATAATACTGGTATTACTTCAGCCTGTATGCTTGAAGGTTCTTCAAATCCCATATCATCTATTGCCTTTAATATATCTTCATTTAATCCTAAATCTTTAAATTTTATTTCTTTCATTAACATTCCATCCTTTTTGTTTAAATTTTCCATTTTTTCACTTCTAATTCAGAATAAGCACTTACGACATCACTCACTATATATAATTTCCCATTTTTAAATTATATATAACTTTTTTTCAGGCTATGTTGTGAATAATTACTAAATTTAATAATCATTCATAACACAGCCATGCCGAACAAACTAAAAAGTCCTATAAGAACTGATTCCTATAGGACTAAGTGCTCAAAACCTATTATCTTCTGAATCCTCTGTTGTTGTTGTTCTGTTGCTTTCTTGCTCTTCTGCAATCAGCACATCTCTGTGGTTCGTTTTCGAATCCCTTTTCTTTGTAGAAAGCTTGCTCGCCTTCTGTGAATACGAATTCTTTTCCGCAATCTTTACATACTAATGTTTTATCTGCCATTTCAACATTCCTCCTTTTATTATATTAAGATCTAAAACGGATTCACATAACTTTCCTTATAAAAAGAGGAATGGTTATTAATCGTATTAAATCTTGGTGTAGTAATGCACATTCGATTACTACGACTTAATTATTATATCATGATTGTAAATAATATGCAACATTTATTTTTAAATATTTATTATTTACACAATTATCGCAAAATTCAAACCTATCCAAAGCATCATATTTCAAGTTTCAAGCAAAATTCCAACAAATGTTTATACAATATATAAAAACCCTATAGAAGTTACCTTCTATAGGGTAAGTATTCAAAAATTATTATCTTCTGAATCCTCTGTTGTTGTTGTTCTGTTGCTTCTTAGCTCTTCTGCAATCAGCACATCTCTGTGGTTCGTTTTCGAATCCCTTTTCTTTGTAGAAAGCCTGCTCGCCTTCTGTGAATACGAAATCTTTTCCGCAATCTTTACATACTAATGTTTTATCTGCCATTTTAATATTCCTCCTTTTATTTTAAAACTAAGATCTAAAATTGATACATAACGTTCCTAAAAAGAGGAATAGTTATTAATCATACTAAATCTTGGCCATAGCGTTCTATTCTTAATCACTACGACTTTGTCAGTATAGCATGATTACAGCCAATATGCAATACATATTTTAAAAAAAATTATTATAAAAATATTTACTATGTTACTTAGTTCATACTTACTGTTATATAAAGTTTATCCATTGTATTCTAAACTTTCATACCACATGATACCTTCATTATTAATTTTCCTCTCTTTATTAACTTGTAGAATCTTAATATGATCTGTATTTTCTATTCTTAATTTTTTTTTATAGGTTTCCATCAATTTATTTATATCCGTATTTCCTGATGGAGCATGACTTATTATAATTATATTTTTTTTCTCATCTTCTATTAAAGCTCTAAACATTCCATTTATATGACTATCATAATCATTAAATCCAAATCCACAAATACATACTATATCTGCCATTTTAAATCTATTATATATATCAACGTATCTTTCAGCCATTCTTACAGATGTTAGAGGCTTTATCCCATTTTGAGTAAAAAGAAATGGAACAGTTAAATGATTGCTAATTTTTGCTTTTTCTTCATCTATTATTGTATTTAAATATGGATCATAAAAATCTCTTACAGAACCATTTAAAAAGCAAACCTCTTCATTAGTGATATCTTCTATAAAGGTATTATAATTAGCAGTTCCTATTGCAACTATTTCATAATCCCTTTTAATTTTTATTAGATCATGGTAATATCCATCTCCATTTTTTATATTGTTATAATTTCTTTTTGCAATATTTAGTATATATCTTCTAACAGTATGCAGAAATATAACAACTTTTGTAAACTTAGTCCAATCTGTCTTGGGATTGTATAAATAACTCCAGTTGGAATCTAAAAGAGATTTGTAATCTAATGCTCTACAAAATAAATCTTCAAGTATCATCCTGCTAAACTCCACTATGATTTCCTCATCAGATTTTAGCTTAAATATGTTCTTTTCACTTTTTTCTATTATCCATTCTAATCCCCTCATACCCGTAGCTTCATAGTTTAAGGAAAATATGCTCCCCAAATCATCAAAAACATCTAAAGTATCTGGGCTTCTTTCAAATATTCCATCATTTAATTTATGTATTAAGTTTTCTCCTAAAGATCCAATTAAGAGTTCAAGCAATGTTCTTACCATGTCCTTCATGCTATTCTTAAAAGCTATGTTTGTGTTCTTAGTTTCCATAGCAATAAGAAATGCCGAAAAATACTTTGATGCAAATAGCGCATTATGATTCCCATCAAGTAAAGTGTTCAACTTCACATGCTTTTCATAAATTAAATTTTCCAAAGAACAGGAAAGTGTCTTTTCAAACATCTGATCTATGTATATATTTCCTTTTTCTATTTCTTTCGCTATACGTGATACATTCTCATCAAAATTGTCCATATATTTAATAATAATATCTCTTTTACTTTCAAGACTTCCCTTTACAAGTTCTTCATACTGTGATCTTATAAAAGCACTCCTATTTTTTTCTAAAAACTTATCTGGAAACCATTTAGCATAATCTGAATTCAAGTCTATCTTTTCAAGTGTCTTTTTAAATATTTCCTTATCTTCTGCTACATCCATTCTAAATATATCCAGTGCAAATTCTCCCCCAGAAGGAAGTCCATAATCTTGTTCTGCTCCAGCTCCAAAGAATAATGCAACTTTTTTCATATACAATTCTCCCCTGTATCTAGGGCTAAGGCATAAGGTACTAGGAGTAAGGATATGTAGATTTTTTACATTTGTAAATAAACCTAGCACCTAATTCCTACTCCCTATTTATTAAGTCTTTCTGAAAGCTGTTCTCCCGCTACTCCAATATTATCCGCATTACTTTCACGAATTATAACTGTAATAGCTTGCTTTGGTACAGAGATTGTTTCACTTAATATATTTGTCATCTTTTCGATAACTTCTTTTTTCTTTTCCTTTGTACTTGGACCCATATCAATTTGTATAAATGGCATAAATACTCCTCCTTGTATAACCTAATATTTCATTTTCATCCAATTAACTGTTTCATAACCTACACTATATTAGATATTAACCACTAGTTATTAGAATTCCATATTAAACATATTTAATACATCTTGTTCAGCTAGTGGTTTTATATAACCTATGTTACCGTATCTTATAGCATCCTTTGCCATAGCTTGAGATTTTTCTTTTTCTATTCCAACTTCGCTTAATTTTACATTTTGTTCATAACAAATTAAGGATTCGTTTCCTTTTTTATGAATATAATCTTCAGTATTCATACATAATATACATAAGAAAGCATCTCAATAAATTAATACATACTAATTTATAACCAAATCATACATTGGAGGGCTGTATCATGAATAAAAGAATTTCAGTAACTATACTAACATTAATATTGTTAGTATTATTCTTTGACAGTTGTGCAGATAAAACTAAAGATACCCCTGCTCCAAAAGCTTATATTCCTAAAGAGCTCACTGTTCAATTTGTTCCTTCTCATCATAAAGATACTTTAGAAGAAAAAATTAAACCTCTTGAATCACTACTATCAAAAGAGCTTGGCATTCCAGTTAAAGTTAGTGTTGCAACTAACTATAATAGTACAGTAGAGGCGATGTCCTCAAAAGAAATAGATGTTGGATTTTTGCCTCCATTAGCTTATGTTTTAGCAAATGACAGAGGTATAGCGGATATTTTATTACAAGCTCAAAGATATTCAATACAAGAGCCAAATGGTAAGTCTACTAAAGACTTAGTAGATTATTACCGTTCAATGATAGTTGTGAAAAAGAATTCTAATATAAAGAGCCTTGAAGATCTTAAAGGAAAAAGAGTTGCGTTTCAAGGTACTACTTCCGCTGGCGGATATATATGGCCTGTGGCTGAACTGAAAAAGGCTGGAATAAATATAGAAACAGATATTGAACAAGTAACGTTAAATGGACATGATACTGCTGTACTTGCAGTATTAAATGATGAAGTTGATGCTGCTGCAGTATTTGAAGATGCACGAAATACAGTTAAAGAAGATATTAAAGATGTATTTGATAAAGTTGTACCCATTTATTTTTCTAAACCCATCCCAAACGATACTATATCTGTACGATCAGATATGTCTCCTGAATGGAAGGTAAATATCAAAGATGCCTTTATAGATATATCTAAGGATCCTGTTGGGAAAAAAATACTTAATGATGTATATTCCCATGCAGGCTACATTCAATCTACTGATAATAAATTTGATATAGTAAGAGAATATAAAAGACTGGTTGAAAACAACACTCCTTGAGTTTCATAGGCACTTAAAAAAGATATTACCGCATTCTTAATGTTGAACTTTACGTATGGGATTTGCATTTAAGAAGGTGTTCACTGCGTAAAGAAGCTCTAATTGCTTGTTCAAAACCTTCTACAATGCAAATCTCATACTAAATTCAACATTAAATATGTCTCAATTTTTCTATAAGCATTTCAACTGCCTTAGGAGCGTTTCCATCCTTAGGTATTATATAATTAAAGTGCCTTATATAATGTTTAGGAAGACTTATCACTGTAACCTCTTTACTTTCTACAGCTCGTTTAGTTACGTACGAAGATATAAGGGTTATGCCAAGCCCATTTTTAACTGCCTCCTTTACAGCATGATTACTTCCAAATATCATTATATTTTCCGGCTCTATATTATTAGATGAAAGAAAAAAGTTCAAATAATCCCTAGTACCTGAACCTACTTCACGGCTTATCCATGTTTGACTTTGTAATTCCTTCAATGGGGAATTCATCTTAGAAAGCTTATGGTTATATGGAACAGCTAGCACCATTTCATCTTGATAAAATGCATCATACTTAAAATGGGAGCTAGGTACACTTCCTTCCACCAATCCTATGTCCACTTCCTTGTTTTTTACTAAATCACATATATCCATAGTATTTTTTATCACCACTTCTATATCTAATTTTGAAAATTCCCTGGCAAAGTCTTTCAGAAACTGTGGCAGAAAATATTCTCCCACAGTAAAACTTGCTCCAATCTTTAATTTACCTTTAATAACCTTGTTATAATCTAAAAGCTCTAATTTGGTCTTTTCCATTAAATCTATCATTTCTTTAGCTCTTTCATAGAAAAGCTTTCCCGCAGGAGTTATTGTTATCTTTTTTTGTTTACTTGATCTTTCTATTAAGGTAACTTTAAACTCCTCTTCTAAGTGCTTTATATGTAAACTTACACTTGGTTGAGAAATATTCAAGTGTTCTGCAGCCTTAGTAAAATTTTTATACTCTACTACAGCTATAAAATATCTAAATTCATCAAGCATTAGCGATCTCCTCCCAATAAAACTATAAGTTTTTTTAATCGTTACAATTAAAAAGATTTATTTTTATTATGGTTATAAAGGTATTATAATCTATAATAGAGGTTCTTAAAAGTTGGAGGATAGCTTTTTATAGTTAATGTTAATACTTATTGAATAGGATTCACCTTCATTAAATTCCACTAACTGTTTAATATGAACTATTAACCAATATAAGGAGGACATAAAATGAACTTATCTAAACTGAAAAGTAAAATAAAAGATATCTTTCCCGGGGTACTTATGTGTATAGCTATTGCTTATACGGGTAAATTTATAGGAATGTATATGCCTGCTATAGGGGGTGCATCTTTAGCTATATTTTTAGGTATGATTGTAGGAAATACCTTTGGAAATAAAAAGATGTATGCTAAAGGCTCTAAATTTTCCGAAAGTGATTTACTTGCATATTCAATAGTACTTTTAGGAGGTACATTAAATTTTAACACCATACTTAAATTAGGGATTTCCGGGGTAGGATTTATAGTTATTCAAATGGCTATTACAATAATAGCTGCCATACTCATTGGTAAAAAGCTTGGTTTTTCCGAAAACTTTAGACTACTAATGGCAAGCGGTAATGCTGTATGTGGTTCTTCTGCAATCGCTTCAACTGCACCTGTTATTGGAGCTGATGATAAAGACAAAGGGATTGCAATTACTATTGTTAACGTAGTAGGAACTATACTTATGCTTCTTTTACCTGCAATTGCTAATTTAGCATTTTCTTTAGATACTTTAAAAACTTCTGCTATGATAGGTGGAGTACTTCAATCCGTGGGACAAGTTATTGCCAGCGGAAGTCTTGTTAATGAAGATGTTAAGGATTTAGCAACTATATTTAAAATTGTTAGAATTATATTTTTAATAGTGGTAGTACTCATCTTTGCAAATATGAAGAAAAAATCTCAAGGCGAAACTCAAGGGAGTGCTAAGGCTAAAATTCCTTGGTATGTTATGGGCTTTTTTATAGCTTGCACACTTTTTAGTGTTGGCGTTATACCTCAAACACTATCTAAATTATTTAAAATTGTAAGTAGTAACTTTGAAATTATAGCTTTAGCCGGTATTGGCATGAGAGTAAAATTTAAGGATCTAGTAACTCAGGGTCCTAAAGCATCAATGTATGGTATTTTAATTGCGATTGTTCAAATAATATCTGCACTTCTGCTAATTAACTTAATTATTTAAAATAATTTATATCTATGATTTAATATTAGACAAAGTTTACTTTATACTATTTTATAAAGCAAACCTAAAGTTGGCACCAATTCCAATAATAACAAAAATAAAAATAACACAGCAACCGCCTAACATGCAGTGCTGTGTTTATAAAATATTGGATAAGGGGAGCTTATTATGAAATTGTTTAATGATGATTTTAGTGTGTTGCTTGTTCAGCAAATGGATAGATTGTTTCCTTACCTCTATCCATTAATTAATCTTCCCTTATCTTCAGAAAATATTCACATTCTTCATACTTTTTTATAAATTTTCTTTTATTTTTTTAATTTCTGATGATATTAACTCAAAAGCCTTAATATCCTTATTGTCTAAAGCCTGATTAGCCCATATATATAATGTCTGTAAATATAATGCATCTCTCTCAGACTTTCTTATAAAGTCTTTAGAAACACCATTTAAATTTCTTTGAATTTCATTTTCTCTATATACAGCATTTAGTGAAGTTATATAATCTATCAACTCTTCCTTCATAAGTATAAAAAACACTCTTTTTTCTTCATCAAAATTTTGTTTTACAGAACATACCTTTATATGATCATCATTTAAAGAAGTAAGTATTATTTTATCCTTTGAATTCTTAGTAATAAATTCTACTTCTACATTTTTTTCTTCTCCCAACGAATTATAAAAGTCATATAACATATTTATATATGTTTTAAATTCATTAGTTGAAAGTTGTATATTATTAAAAAGCTTGTCTTTTTTAAATGTTAAGTTAAATCCATCTTCTTTTTCGTTTAATTTTTTTAAGACTACTAGCATATAGTCTAGGTATTTATTTAAAACCTTCTCTGGGACAAATTTTATTCCGTATTTAAACCTGTTGTCTATTGTATTTCTTGATAAAACAAAATTGCTTATCTTCACGACAACGACTCCTTTTATATATTTTTTAAGTAATATCCACTATTATATAACAAAAAATACGGAATTTCGCCTTTGTGTCAATATTAAAATTATTCAAACATATTAAGAGTAACTCCCTAATTAAATTCAGATGTATTAATTCAATTCTTCAAAGTTTACATATTTATTTATAATTTCAACTACTTTTTCTAAATACGTTTTGTCTTCTTCATTAAATCTCCCCACTGTTGGGCTATCCAAATCAAGCACTCCATATACCTTATTATTTTGTTTTAAAGGTATTACAACTTCAGAATTAGACTGAGAATCGCAAGCAATATGTCCCGGGAAACTATGTACATCTTTTACAAGCATTGTTTCACCTTTGAATGCTGAAGTTCCACATACACCTTTACCTATTTGAATTCTATTGCATGCTGGCAGCCCCTGAAAAGGTCCTAAGACTAATTCATTATTTTTAATAATATAAAAACCAGCCCAATTTACATCACTAACTAATGCCTTTATAAGTGCAGATGCATTACTTAAATTAGTAATTACGTCTGTCTCATCCTTTAATAAAGAATCTATCATTGAAAGCAAACTTTCATACTTTTGCTTTTGAGTAAGATTATCAAAAACACTTAAATCAAACATTACTACTCATCCCCCTTAAGTCTTATCTATAAACTATTTATTAAAATAATTGCTTACTTCATTTAGCTTGCCTAGAACCTTTTCTACTACAGTTTTATTTCCTGCTATTATATTAACTCCTATTTCTCCGTTTTCTTTGTTTAAATAAGAAGTCATTACTTTTCCGCCTGCTTCTTCCACTATAAGCGCCCCAGCAGCTAAATCCCAAAGTCCTAATTTAAGTTCCCAGTATCCATCAATTCTTCCGCATGCTACACAGCATAAATCAAAAGCTGCACTACCTGTTCTTCTTATCCCTTGAAGTTCTGTTATTATATTAGTAAATAAATTTACATTATTATGCTTTGATATCTTTTTATCATAAGGGAATCCCGTAGTAAGTATGCATTGTTCTAAATTTCCCTTTTGAGCTACTTCAATTTTTTCATCGTTTAAAAATGCACCTTCACCTTTTATAGCATAAAACATTTCGTCAAGCCTTGGAACATAGATAACTCCAAGTATAGTTTCCTCTCCCTTTTTAAGTGCAATGGATACACAAAATATTGGGAAAGCATGCAAATAATTGTTTGTACCATCTAAAGGATCAATTACCCATAAATATTCACTTTCACTTTTAATTTCTCCTTCTTCCTCAGATAATATAGCATGGTTTGGATAAGTACTTTTTATCTTGTTTATAATAATCTTTTCAGATAATATATCTACTTCAGTCACCATATCTACAACAGTAGACTTACTTGTATATTTTATTTTAGAATTATATTTTTCTAGTTGAAGTTTTCCAACTTCTCTTGTCCACAACTTAACATTTTCTAGTACCTCATAAAGATTCACAAAAACTCCCTCTTTCTTACTATAAAGTTAATTTAGTTTTTTATTAAGCCTTAAATTTATTTATATTATAATATAATACCATATTAGTCCATTTTCATCACTATTTTTTCTACCTTCCAAACTTTTAGCAATCTACCTAGCTCTCCAATAAAACTAAACTTTCTATTTTTATAATTAAAACTAATATTTTCATCCTTCCATAAAACATTCCAAATAACGCTTTTATCTTTATCCTTTTCATTAGGATTTATACCATCTGTTACTATAATTCCTCCATCCTGAAGTTTATCAATCACAGTATTAAAAGCTATCTCCTCAAACCAATTAAACGTTGCATTCTTATTTCTGTTATTTCTTCCTCTATAATAAAACACAGATATTTTTTCTATACTCATTATCCCTAAAAACCCATCATATTTATGAGTATACACTTCTATTTTCTTATTATTTTCATATTTTGTCTTCCATATTTCTTTATTACTTATATCTGAAAACTTAATAAATTCCAAGTTCATTAAAAGACTATCTTCTAAGGATTTCATAGTTTCGAAATTTTTATTATTAAACATAGCTACTGCAAAAGGAACATCCTTTGAATTAAATGTTCCTATATTATTTTCTAGACTATTCCTTTCTTCACTAGTTCTTCTCACTCCACATTCTAAATGAGGAAGAATAATCTTATTACTATCTGCAAAATGGAATTCACTTATAATATCCATAAACAAATAAAGAGGCTCATAGCTGTCTTCTCCACAGCATGGATAAAACAGCCCTCCTTCTGGAATAGATATATTAAACTTTTCACTAAATTTTAAATCCGTATTGTTTTTATCATAAACTTCCTTTTTCTCATCTTCATAGTAGCAACATTCTATATATGTGCTTTTGTTTATATCAAAGGCAAGTCCTTGTTTTTTTAACTCTTCAAGCAGATATTTATCTAGAGCATATGGCTTCTTATATTGAAGTCTTTCCACTTCTTCTTTTTCTATTTGAACAATATATTTAAACATCCTAAGTATGCATGAATTCTTTTTCATTATGTAATAAAATTCAGCATTAAATTCTTTTCCTATAAGCATACACACGTATTTAAAAAACATCTCTGGGGTATATTGTTTCAAAACTAAAGGTCTTTCTTCCTGCCAAGCATACATTTTCTCATTCCCCCTATCCCTTATACTATATTTAAAGTATAATCAGAATCATCGTTCTATTGAAAATATACATTCTATGTACTACAATTATACTCATAACATAAAATCTTTCAATAGTTATATTAAAAAATAATGGAGGTGACTTACATGGCTGCATTTTCTATGAGCGATTTAGCTTATAAAGAATTCAAGTTATTTTTACAAGAAAACAATGTAAACTCTGATACAATCAGAATACATTTAGCAGGCGTTGGCTGAGGAGGCCCATCTTTTAACCTTGTTCTGGATGAACAAAAGGCAAATGATGAAGTTGTTAAAATTGGAGATATGAATTTCCTTGTTGATAAGGATTTAGTTAATCAGTATGGTGGTTTTGTTATGAAATCTAGTCAAGAAAATGGATTAAATGGCTTTTCACTTGACCCAGTATTTAAAGAGGATGATGGTGATGGCTGTTCCACTTGTTCTGGCTGCCACTAATTAAAAGGAGTTGAGATTAATTTCTCAACTCCTTTTAATTATTTATTTTCAGCTTCTTTACTTTTCTCTACCATTTTAGTAGTATATATATAGTTCCAAAAATATCGGAGGTGACTTAAATGGCTGCATTTTCCATGAGCGATTTAGCTTATAAAGAATTTAAATTATTTTTACTTCACAACAATGTAGTTGCTGATACAATTAGAATAAATTTAGCAGGTATTGGTTGTGGAGGCCCATCTTTTAATCTTGTTATAGATGAACCAAAAAACAATGATGAAGCTGTTAAAATTGGAAATATGATTTTCCTTATTGATAAAGACTTAGTTGCTGAATTTGGCGGCTTTGTTTTGAAATCTGCTGAGGAAACTGGACTAGATAGTTTTTCACTGGAACCACTTTTTAAGGGTGATTATGGCGATGGATGCTCCACTTGTTCAGGCTGCCACTAATCAAAAATTAGGACAAAGGTACTAGGAGCTAGGGTAGGTATTAGAATTAGGGGGCTAGAATTTACAGTAAATCTCTAGTCCTTAGTCCCTAATCGCTAGTCTCTAGGAGTTATTGCTAAATTACTTTAGAGATTAGCAACTGATGAAGATGAATTAGTTATTAATAAAAAGCAGTTGTAAAAGATTATAATCTTTTACAACTGCTTTTTTATTATCTTGAATGATACGCTTTTAAAAGTTTAGGTAACATAGACACACATAAGGATTCAACTGCGCCGATTATTAAAGTTCCACTCGATTTATCTGAGTTTCCGATCATGTTAACTGCATCATCGGAAAGTTTTAATATCTATTCAGCAATCGGAAGTAGCTTCTTTCCTTCTGGTGTTAATGTGATATTGTGACCCAGGCGTTCAAATAATCTCACATTCAGCTCCTTCTCAAGTAATTGAATTTGTGAGGTTACGGATGACTGGGCATACCCCAGCTCGAGAGCAGGTCTTGAAAAACTTTGATGCTTTGCAATCAGCACAAAAGTATTTAATTGTCTTAGTTCCATTACATATCCCTCACTATCGTTTGTATCGAACAAATATATAGAATATTTCAATTTTAATAAACTTATCTTATATAATACCATATTATCTAATATTTAGAACCTTTTATTTTAATCTGAATTGAAAGGAGATTTTATATGCATGAATTTAAGAAAAATAATGAGGAACTTATGATGTTAATTAATGAATGGGAATCAAAATTACTACAGCTTCCAGAAGATATGATAAGAGTAAGAAGGAACAGCCAAAACAGGTCAATTAAACAGATTGTCGGGCATATGGTTGATTCCGCCTCAAACAATACACACAGAATAATACATTTACAATATCAACCAAGTCCTATGATTTTCCGGACTATGCAAACTTAGGTAATAATGACAGATGGATTTCCATACAGAACTATCAGGAGGAAGAATGGCATAATCTTGTTCAGTTATGTAAATATTCCAATACTCATATTATTCATGTGATAAACAACTTAAATATTGATAAATTAAATAACGTATGGATCACTACATTAAATACTACCGTCTCTCTAAAAGCAATGATTATTGACTACCTTCGTCATTTTAAGTTGCATCTAAGTGAGATTGATGATCTCATAAATTATGAATAATATTATGAGAATGGAGGGTAAACACATACCCGCCATTCGTATTGGTGTCGCAATAAACCCCTAGCTCTGCTAGCAGTTCACTCGGAAACGCCTCCTGATAATCGGGAAAGATAATGCTTCTGATATAAAAATCCTTATAACGTGCAAAAAAATATACACTTCCCGAGTGTACTCCCAGATACAAACATATTGCTTATTTCTTTCATAGATTGTGCGATCTCTATATACTTTCTCCGTACATTTGTTTCATCTTTAGCAAAAAGGTCAAGCAAAAATGCTTTACAGACTATACCTTCAAAGTCCTTCCTATATCCGGTATAAATACCATACGAGGAACACCTGTACTCCTCTTCTTTTTTTGCATATCCTTGTAAATACTTAGTATTGTTGTGAATGTAAGCTGACAAGGTGAGGCTTTATATATCATTATCGACAATTTCATTCACACCTTTTTTTATGCCTTACACATACTTGTTACTATTTGTTCAACTTGTTAATACGCTCAATAAGTTTATCTTTTTTCTCTGCCAGTTTAGTGTAATCCACCTCCGCATGAAGTTTTGCAACTCTTGCAGAAGTGCAGTCACTGACTATAATGTCTCCCTGTTTAGGACCAGTCAATTCAATAATTCCACTATTGTGATTCAGAACATCTACTCCCGCATTAATAACCATTTGAAATTTATCAGGTGAATTATCTTGAGCAGTCAAAGTAAATCTCGCTCCCGCCACATTTCCAAGACTATCTGCTGCAAAACCGCTGCCGGTTATAACTATCTCTCCTGTAGCAGGACACTGGATGTCAAATGACATGGGGTCAGTGTTTAACTCATAATACAGCCTCCCGTTACCATAGATATCGTATTTTATTAAACTGCACGAAGAACGGAGGCAATCACCGCAAACGTCAGCGAACAGTTCTGCAATACATCCATTGTACTGATCACCCTCGCTGTTAATGACTCCGGCAACATAGTCATAAGTTCCGTTATAGGTTGTCAGCAGGCTGCATGGGCAAGGGCTGATACACGCTGTTGAAGTCGTTGTAGTCGTTGTACTGGTGGTGCTTGTAGTAGTCGTTTTGGTTGTAGTTGTTGTTGTAGTGGCAGTGCAGCCTGTGGTTACCCTTGGTATTTCTTGTACGTTCTTAAAGCTTGATTGAACGGGCATTTCCTTTTTGGTTATATCTTGCAGTACACGCTTTAATCCATCGTTCGCTATATCAAGCTTGGTAATAGATGGATTTTTAACAATTTGACCATCCAGTATGCTGAAAATTGACTGGACCCTATCCGACTCTGCATTTATGAGGTGGTCAAATCCAAGTTCTTTAAAGGTTGTCGTCTCCAAAAGCAGCTCTATCAGATTGTCTTGTGTAATAGTGCTGCCGAAACCGATATCTTGAAGTATATTTAGATATAGCATGCTTAATACTCCTCTCATGAAATTAGTTCACCTCGTATATTTTATGCAAACTATATTCCAGATGTTCATCATTTCTAAAATCCATCAAGGTCAGATATTTATCCATATCCCTGTTTATCTTATTAATTTTGGACGGGCAGTAAATGACCTACGATATGATGCTGAGACGGGTGATTACGCAAACGGCCACAGGCTGGTTTCAAGCCCTATCACAGCAGTCGAGGACAGGAAATATCACACAGCTAACACAGCTTATCACCAAGAAGATATGAAAAATTATCCGGTAAATGAATTCGGTACAGATTCAGAAGATATCCGTAGTAACGTTTAAATGCCTTTGTAAAACCAGCATGGGTTTCGAAACCGTAATTCATGGCTATATCGATTATCCTTTTACCATTACTCAGCTCATACAAGGCGAATTGAAGTTTTCTCTTTGTTACATATTCCATGACTGGTAATCCTATCATGCTATTAAATAATCTATAATAATGGTAAGTTGAAAACCCTGCAATTCTTACAAGCGTATCTACGGTTATTTCTTCCTGTATGTTTTCATCAATGTAGTCTATGGTCTTTTGAATTAATTCAATTGACACGAAAGGCTTTTGGATCAATGCTGTACACGTTATACAGTGTTCACCTCTGTATGGGGTTGGTATTATGAGTTGTGTACGGTGTTGGGTACAACCACTGCAACAAAAAAGGACACCCGTCAGGGTATCCTTTAGTTGTCTATATAGTGCCGAAAGTCTTATAATTGCTTGATTTTATCTTATTTAAAATACCTCATCAGTAAGCCCTTGAAAGCCATTCCATGTCTAGCTTCATCTTTACACATTTCATGTACTGTGTCATGAATTGCATCTAAGTTTAACTTTTTAGCAAGTGTTGCTAAGTCTTTTTTACCTTGGCAAGCTCCGTGCTCTGCTTCAACTCTTAACTGTAAATTCTTTTCTGTACTATTTGTTACTACTTCT
>NZ_JMFY01000048.1:0-2904 GCF_000765165.1 Clostridium sp. HMP27
GAAGTTAAGCCACTAGCAGCAGAAATCGACATAACAGAAGAGTTTCCTATGGAAAACGTAAAGAAGATGGCTAAACTTGGAATGATGGGAATACCATTTTCAAAGGAATATGGTGGAGCAGGTGGAGACGTTATATCCTATGCAATAACAGTTGAAGAATTATCAAGAGTTTGCGCTTCAACAGGTGTTATTGTTTCAGCTCACACTTCATTATGTGCATCAGTAATAAATGAACATGGAACACCAGCTCAAAAAGAAAAGTACTTACCAGCACTTGCTAAGGGTGAAAGAATAGGTGCTTTCGGATTAACTGAGCCAAACGCTGGTACAGATGCTGCTGGACAGCAGAGTATAGCTGTTGATATGGGAGATCATTACATATTAAACGGTTCAAAGATATTTATAACTAACGGTGGGGTTGCTGAAGTATTCATAGTATTTGCTATGACTGACAGAAGCAAAGGAACTAAAGGAATTTCCGCTTTCATAGTTGAAAAAGGAATGCCAGGATTCTCAATAGGTAAAGTAGAAGAAAAGCTTGGAATAAGAGCATCATCAACTACAGAACTTATATTTGAAGACGTTAAAGTTCCAAAAGAAAACCTACTTGGAAAAGAAGGAAAAGGATTTGGAATTGCCATGAAGACTCTTGATGGAGGAAGAATTGGTATAGCAGCTCAAGCTCTAGGAATAGCTCAAGGAGCATTTGATGAAGCAGTAAGCTACATGAAAGAAAGAAAGCAGTTTGGAAAACAATTATACAAATTCCAAGGATTAAGCTGGATGATGGCTGACATGGAAGTTGCAATTGAAACTGCAAGACTTTTAGTATACAAAGCAGCTTGGAAGAAAGAAAACAAGATGCCATATAGTGTAGATGCAGCTATGGCTAAATTACATGCAGCAAATGTTGCTATGGATGTAACAACTAAGGTTGTTCAGATATTTGGTGGATACGGATACACTAAAGAATACCCAGTAGAAAGAATGATGAGAGACGCTAAGATCACTGAAATCTATGAAGGAACTTCACAGGTTCAGAAGATGGTTATTTCAGGAAACATATTTAAATAAGGAGGGTACACTTAAATGAATATAATTGTTTGTTTAAAACAAGTTCCAGATACAAATGAAGTTAAAATAGATCCAGTTACAGGAACTCTTATAAGAGAAGGTGTTCCATCAATCATAAACCCAGATGACAAAAATGCTTTAGAAGAAGCTTTAGCACTAAAAGATAAATATGGTGCAAACGTTGCTGTAGTAAGCATGGGACCTCCACAGGCAGAAGTTGCTTTAAGAGAAGCTTTAGCTATGGGAGCAGACAGAGCAGTATTAATTTCTGACAGAGCTTTTGCTGGAGCAGATACTCTTGCAACTTCAAGAGCACTTGCAGGAGCGATAGAAAAAATGGGAGACTATGACATAGTATTTGCTGGAAGACAGGCTATAGATGGAGATACAGCTCAGGTTGGACCAGAAATAGCTGAACACTTAAACTTACCACAAATAACTTATGTAGAAGCTGTAGAAAAAGCAGAAGGCGGCTTAAGAGTTAAGAGAGCTTGGGAAGATGGTTATGAAAACATAAAAGTTCAGACACCAGTTCTTCTAACAGCTATAAAAGAATTAAATGTACCAAGATATATGAGTGTAGGACATATCTTCGGAGCTTTTGATAAAGAAGTAGAAGTATGGAGTGCAGAGTATATTGGAGTAGATAAATCCCTTCTTGGACTTCCAGGATCACCAACAAAGGTTAAGAAGTCAACTACTAAAGAAGCTAAAGGTAAGGGAGAAATAGTAAACCTACCACCTAAAGAAGCAGCAGCACAGGCAGTTGCAAAATTAAAAGAAAAACACTATATCTAATTTAGGAGGGATTTTTAAATGAATATAGCAGATTACAAAGGCGTATGGGTATTTGCTGAACAAAGAGATGGAGAATTACAAAAAGTTGCTCTAGAACTTTTAGGAAAAGGAAGAGCAATTGCTGATAAATTAGGAGTAAAATTAACTGCATTATTAGTTGGCGGAGAAGGAATGGAAGACGTAACTCGCGAATTAATAGCTTTTGGTGCAGATGAAGTTATATATGCTCACAATCCATTATTAAAGCACTTCACAACTGATGGATACACAAAGGTTATATGTGAACTTGCAAATGAAAAGAAGCCAGAAATAATTCTTGTAGGTGCTTCTTTCATAGGAAGAGACTTAGGACCAAGAGTTGCTGCAAGATTATCAACAGGACTTACAGCTGACTGTACAGGACTTGAAACAGAAGATGGAACAAACCACTTACTAATGACAAGACCTGCTTTTGGTGGAAACTTAATGGCAACTATCATCTGTGCTGATCACAGACCACAGATGGCAACAGTTAGACCAGGAGTATTTGCAAAGCTTGCAAAAGATGAAAACAGAACTGGTGACGTTCAAGCAATAGCTATGGATGTAAAAGAATCTGACATCAGAACTAAGACTGAAGAAGTTGTTAAATTAGCTAAGACTGTAGCTGATATAACTGAAGCTGAATTCATCGTATCTGGTGGTAGAGGAGTAGGAGCAAAAGAAAACTTTGCATTACTTGAAGAATTAGCTGATGTATTAGAAGGAAGCATAGGAGGATCCCGTGCTGCTATAGATAACGCTTGGATAGATAAAGCTTACCAAGTAGGACAGACTGGTAAAACAGTTAGACCTAAGATCTACATTGCAATAGGTATCTCCGGAGCTATTCAGCATTTAGCTGGTATGCAGGATTCTGACTTTATAATAGCTATAAACAAAGATGAAAGCGCTCCAATTATGCAGATAGCTGATGTAGCATTAGTAGGAGACTTCAAGAAAGTTGTTCCTGAACTAATAGCTCAAATAAAAGAAGCTAAAAACTAGCATTTA
>NZ_JMFY01000049.1:0-6565 GCF_000765165.1 Clostridium sp. HMP27
TTGCTTACAGTGCCAATCTCCGCTGTAAAAACTATTTTTGGTTGAATAAAGACTGAAAAATAAACACCAACTATTACGATGAATAGTAATGCCCTTCCTGATAAAACATATGTCACTCTTTTTTTATTCACTATATCCCATATTCCTTTTGCCCCTAATTAATTCACCATATTTTACCCCTATGTCGTAAGATAAGAAAAAGGTGCAATACTACAACTATAGATTACACTCATTTGACACGATTAGAATATTTCTTAATACCAAACCTAATGGAATCTAAAATCAATCCATATAATGCAAAACTAATAAAGTGAGAAACATACCAGAACACAGAAATATCACCTTGTAAACTACCACTTGATATTTGGGGACCAGTTCTTATATAGTTATTTGCAAAGTCAGTATAGCGTAAATTATTTAGAATAGGATTCAATTCAAATAAAACTATCCCATGTGAATCTTGACCTCTGTAGTGCGTATAAATCATTAGTAAACTTGCAAGTAAAAAATAGACTGTAAATGAGCGAAAAACTTTTTTTCTCAATATAATTCCCCCCCTATTTCATAATCATGGTATTTGTTAGTATTCTTATAGTTCATCATATATTACTATTGTGACACAATATAAAAAGATGTAGACCTACCTCAACCTGAAATTATGCAAATATAGATTCCTTTAACTTAATAGCCTTTATATCTAAATCAATCTCTACCTCAATTCCATATGGAATGATACATCTCGGATATGCATGACCAAAATTCACATTATACATAATTGGTAGATCTTTATTTTTGATAATCTTATAATAGATTTCTTTATATTCCTCGTAATATTGTTCATCCTGAGGCTTTCCAACAATAATTCCGTTGATAACATCAAATATTCCTGTATCTTTTAAAGCAATTAATTCTTTTTCAAATACTTCTAGTTTTGGTTTTTCTTCACAAGTTTCAATGAACAATATTTTATTTTTCCATTCATTTAATGTTGGAAACAACCCGTACTTCTCACATATAGCCTTTTGATCGTCATATCTTGTACCAGTTAATATATCATATAAACTTTCAAGACAGCCGCCTAAAAGTCTTCCATTACATTTCCCCTTTCCCTGTAGAACTTCATATCCTTTTTCCTCCAGATGCTCTACTCTGCTTGTACCTACAGCATCCATAGAAAAATCTGTACGCTCCTCATACCATGCATTACTTGATTCTATATAATCTTCCTTATGACTTTCAAAATACTTCAAAAATGTTTTTCTTGTATATGGCAACATTTCTTCATCCAATTCAGCTAAATCGCAAATGAAATTAGGCCCATAAAAAGTACCTATCCCAAGTTTGTAAAACATTAAATGATTAATTGTTGTATCTGAAAAGCCTGTAAATAATTTAGGATTATTATGAACAGCATTAATAAAATCATTATCATCTAATAAATATGGTAATGTTCTATATGTATCGTCTCCTCCAATTGCACAAATAATCCCTTTTATGGATGTATCATAAAAAGCATCTTTTAAATCCTGTGCTCTAGCTTCTGGATGATTTTTCAAATACTCTATTCCTCTTAATGCGTTTGGCATTATAACAGGTACTAATCCAAACTCTTTTATTCTCTTTAGTCCCAAATCCAATTCATGTTTTGCAAAATCTTCACCAAGCATACCACTCGACATACTTATAACTGCAACTTTGTCTCCTTTTGCTAATGGTTTTGGCTTTTTCATAAATATTACTCCCTCTATATCAATTACATAAATAATCTTTATTAATAATGTGCTATCTTAAATTTTTATCAATATCCATTCCTGATAATTTCACCATTTTAACATATAAATAATTTTTTCTATATCTTTATTATCATCAATCCATTCTTCAGAATATCCACATTCACAACATAGATATCTTGTTACCTTTACTGCACTGAAAATAGTCATTCCCGTCATGATGATATTTCCATAACCATGCGGCCCTGTTTCACCTGGAATTCTTGCAATAGATTTTGAATTGCATTTTGGGCATATTTTTGTATTTTTCATACTAACCTCCCACTGTACAAATAATCTTTTGGGGACTCATTTTTCTACTGCTGGGACATTTTATAAGAACTTTACGAATTTATGATACTGATTCTTTTGAACGCTGTATTTTATTTATAGTATCGTCATTTATAGTTTGTTTTAATTCCTTCATATATTTTGAAAACTCCACTTCTTTTTCTCCATATGTCAGATTTAATTCATACTCAAGAGGAATCCATGTTGATATATCAGCCTCATTGTGTTGAATTAGTGTCTCCATCTTGTCAAGTGCCTTGTAAATCTTGGATTCCATAGTTTTTTGTGAATGCATTTCTAAAAACAGCTTAGAAAGTTCTTTTTTATATGGTTCTGGCAGATTGTTAAGCAATTGGTGAACTTCTCTATTTTCTACAATCTCATCGCTTTTAGTTTTGTTAAATGAAGGTATATCACCTGTTATTGCTTCACCTAAATCATGACAAATACACATTAATATTACTTTGTTAATATCAACATCGGGAAATTCATCCTTGACCAAATATGCCATTAAAGATAATCGCCAACTATGCTCTGCTACACTTTCATGTCGATTAGAAGAAGTGCATGAGTGTCTTGTATTATTCTTTAATTTTTCTGCAATAGACATAATTTCTATGAATTTTTTTATATTCATTTTTCCCACACCTCCGGTTACATTATTAAATTTTCAATATCCAAATATACTTTGTGATTACTTCGTAATATTCTACTGTTATGATACAAATAAAAAACCTATAATGTCATCTTGAATTTTTATCAATATAAATATTTAACGCTTGTACTACTTTAAATAACGCAATAATACTTGCCATATAAAGCATTATTTCCAAAATTACTTTAATAATACCTAGAGAACTAAGAGCTCCTATAATGCCTGCATTTTGCATAGTAATTCCCCCTCTGTTTTAAATATTATTTTTTTCTTGTATCTATTTTTCCTTTTGTATCGATTATAATCTTCTCGCATTTTTCGCAATAAAATACATCTTCAACACTTTCACCCATGCCTGCAAGAATTATACCCCTTGAAAACCATTGTAATAACGATCCTCTGTCTTTGTCCTTTGGCACCCATTTAATTGCGTATCTATCTCTATGAATAACTCCGTTATCCATTTCTTCATTACAATAAGGGCAACGCATTATATCACATCCTCACATTTTATCAATTTTAGAATAACCTTCATATATAAGAAATCCTGAAAAAATCAACTCAAATAGTATTATAATTTTTACTATGGGATGAACATGCTCAAATGCATAAGTTGAACCAACACCTGGCAATGATTGAGCAAATGATATTGCAACTATCAATTGAGTAAACGTTATAAATAGTAAATAACTTCCCAATTTAAACATTTTATATTCCCCCTATTTATTTTTATGGAATCCAACATATGTTAACTATTGTGTATTAACAATTCTTTTCAATACAAATTTTTAAGGCGTTTATAAAGTCTTATATATGTTATTTCATCTTAAATTAATATTGATATGTAAAACTAGAAGATTAAGAAATATAAAATCATTGCTTTTTTAAATTATTATTTATTAACTCATTATATCTTTTTTCATTTTTGGACCAGCTTATAATTGCTGGAATTATTCCACCTATAAAACCTGCTATAAAATTTTCAAAATACATATAGAAATCAAATGAGTTTTTATGAATTATTAATTTGTTAATTATAGCACCCATACACATCCCTGTGCCCATTACTAGTCCATTAGTAAATATATATATTTCCTCGCTCTTTTGTCTAGTTTTCTCCCATCTACGGATGAATTTTTCATTGTTCATAATCAATTCCCCCAATCCTAGTGCCTTATTGCTAATTCCTAAAAAGAAATTTCTTAACAATATTCTACTGTTATGACGCTTGTATAAATACTGTGGTACTATTTGGATTCCGAATTATAATCCATATCTAAGACCTTATCACTTTTAATTTTAGAATTAATATTGATATTAAACTTTCTACTTTCATCCACTTTTATGTTATTAAAAAATTTATATGAAATTAACAACAATAGTAATCCGCATACTAGCTCAACTATGTTAAATTTAAAGCTATCGGCATCTAAAAAAGGAAGATACATTAGTGTTATTACAAGAAAATTATTTGTGAAATGTACAAATATACTAAGTAGTAATGAATTGGTTTTGATATATATAAATCCCAATATTATTCCTAAGAAAAATCCATTTACTCCTTGGTGAATATTTAAATGTACTATTGCAAATAACAGTGCGGAAATACCTATGGCCTTTAAACTTCCATATCTCTTATATAGTTGTTCTAATATTATTCCTCTATAAATCATTTCCTCAAAAACTGGGGCAACCACAATAACTGAAATAATAAATAATGGAATAGAATAGCTAATATTTTCATTAACAGCATTTTCTAAAGCACTTTCCAGCCATGGACTCATTGGAATATTTGCCATTAATAATCCTAAGGTATTTTCATAAACAATCCTAAATCCTATTACCGCTAAAATTATATACATATATTCCTTTAATTTGGGCTTGTATTGAATTTTTAATTTGAAGTTTTCTTTTAGATTAATTTCCTTAATTATTTTTCTAATAACCCAAACATATGATAGTATGCTAACTAATCCTCTGATATATAAAATAATTACATTCATATTTTTATCTTCAGAATATACAGATAATGCACCCGAAAAAAATATTAGTACTATATTAAAAGAAATTTCAAATAGTACTAATAATATATTGATTTTAAAAAATAATTTTATACTTTCTTTTATAGATATTCCTTCTTGCTGAGTTGATATTTCCATAATTTCTACCTTTCTTTTGTATAGTCATCATCAACTAAAAATAGTTAATAAATCATATGCCATCCGTTATATTTTTTCTATCATCACTTTCTCTCAAGATCATACTACTCCATGATATTTATTTTGTAATACTCTAATTTTAATCTGCAAAATATAAAAGTTATTTCCTAATCTTATAACTCCTATATACCATAATGAAGTATAAGGTATTTATTAGATATAACCCTCTCTGAAAACAATTGTATTTTTCTAAAACTCTCGACAAGCTTATCTCTAGATACTTCAATCATTTCATAGCTTCCTTCTGGCATATACGTATCACTTCCTGTAAAACAGTAATTTCCAGTAAGTTTTAAAGTAGATGGGCCTCTTGAAAACAAGTCAGCCCATGCCCCTGCTAAACTTAGAATAACTTCCGCTCCTTCTTTATCAAACAATGTGATTCCATAATTGTTTAATCCAAATCCCTTTTCGTAATTCATTGCTGGATTAATTGACGGTATCCAGTTCAAAGTATCCTGTATATATTGAATTATATCATCATGAATTAACACAACATTATTTAAACATCTATTTAAAAAATGATATCCGTCATACCCAATTTCTTCATACTCATCGTATGTTACTAAAAAAAATTCATGCTCAAGTCCCATAAAAATCTCCTTTATTCTTTTCTGCCTAAATTTTAAATGTTAGCGTTCCCCGATGCAAAAATATCTTCCATTTTCTATGATAATATTTTCATATAGAACTACGAAGTGAATATTTCTTATTTTCATTTGATTCATTATGCTTTATTACTTTGTATGTTGCTAATATACAATCATATGATAAACGTTTTATTTTAAAATCCACAACTTCCCAAAATAATTCATTACTATCATTTTCTTCTTGAAATACATCACCACTTTTGTAATGATATTCACTTCCTGAACTTGTAAACTCAATAAAATCATCTGCTAATATTTCATTTATTTTTTGTGGTGATTTTCTTGTTTCTGACTTCAATAAATCACTTTCAAGTTGTAATATAAGTTTTTCAATTGATTTCATTTTTGCAACTCCACCTTCTTACTCTTCCAAGCACATTTTGAAAACATTTTGTATCTACTTTAATAAATCATAATATCTGCATTTTCTTCTTTATAAAAATTTACTATTATTGCATCCTTAAAAAATCTTACGAAATAAAATAGCTAGAAAAAGCCTCCTTATTTTCTACTATAAATCCCAACAATGTCCCTAGTAAAGCTGCTTTTATATACAAATCTTTTTCGTATATTTTTTTAGTATAATCGGGACTTATAATATATATAGCATCATCTGTAAATGACACGATAAAAAGTATTGCACAAGCACTTTTAGATATTAGGCACAACGCTAAAGCAAGTAATGTTATGATGATAAAGTAAATTTTTTTAAGATGTACTTTAAAAAAAGAGTTTTCTTTAATAACTTCCACCTTCATTTCATAATAATTCACTGTTATAATACATTAAATCGGATTATAATACTATTGTGACACAGCTTTAGAAAGTTACCATAGAACTGAATTTAAAATTATGTTACCTCAACTCAACAAATCCGAATTTGTCGCTGTATTTAAGCAATGCGAAATTTAGACGTCTAAGTAAAAGTAAATATTACTCTTATCGGCTTGATTGGTTCCTCCATATTGGTGTGTGTTAAAT
>NZ_JMFY01000005.1:0-37842 GCF_000765165.1 Clostridium sp. HMP27
TGCTGCTAGTGGCTTAACTTCTGTTTCAGCAAACTCTCTTACCATCTGTCTTACAAATTCTTGTTCTCTTGTTAATGAAAAATTCATTATACTTTCCTCCCTCATTTATTGTTAATTAATTAACTAGGCTAAGCATATTTATGCTCTTGGCGGCATAACCAAAGCTTCACCTGCAATAACTATTTTACCATCTTGATTAGTACAGGTTGTCCTTAATTTAGCTCTGTTTTTTTCTGTAAGTAATTCTACTATTTCCGCCTCTGCTCTTATTGTGTCACCAATTTTCACTGGTGCCATAAACTTTAATTCTTGACCTAAATATATTGTTCCTGGTCCAGGTAACTGCATTCCTAAAACTGCTGAAATTAGTCCAGATACTAAAATTCCATGAGCAATTCTACCTTTAAATATAGTTTTTTCTGATTCTATTTGATTTATATGCGCTGGATTTAAGTCTCCAGTTATTCCTGCAAAAAGGTATACATCTGTTTCACTTATAGTCTTTTCTATATATGACTTATCGCCTATTTTTAGTTCATTTATTGTTTTTCCCATTATAAATATTACCTCCTTATTTTTATACTAATCCAAAACTAGCTCCAATTATACATACCGCTGTAGCTACAACTGGAATAACTACTGTACACATTCCTATATCTGCATAAGACTCTCTATGTGTAAGACCTGTAATTCCTAGTAATGTTATTACAGCTCCGTTGTGTGGAAGTGTATCAAATCCTCCACAAGCAATAGCTGCTATTCTATGCATTACCTCTGGATTAATACCTAACAGTGCTGCCTTTTGCATATAAATATCACCTAAAGCTCCCAATGCTATACTCATTCCACCTGAAGCTGATCCAGTTATACCAGCTAATACACTTGTTGAAACTGACAAAGAAATTAAAGGTGTTCCTGGTATTGCAAGTATTGCTCCTTTAATTAACGCAAATGCTCCTAATGCTTTAATAACATTTCCATATCCAACTTCTGATGAAGTATTAGCAATTGCTAGTAATGAACCAATTGCTCCATCATTAATAGTCTTTATTATACTTTTGAAGTTCTTTCTCATTAAAACTACTGCAAGTATTGATGATATAACAAGAGCAACAATTAAGCTCCATAATCCTTTTACTTTATCTATAGATGTTCCATAAGACTTAAGGTATTCTGAAGGAATTTTTACTAAATATACACCAATTATATAGTTCAACACTAAAACTACCACTATTGGCAAAATAGCCACAACAATGTTTGGAAGACTAGATACGTCTACTGATTCAAGTCTTTCTTCTTTATGATTTCCATATCCTTCTCCAGCATCCATTGCAGTTTTCACTCTCTTATTAAGCCACATCATACCTAAAACAAATATTACTATTGAACCAATTATACCCAGTACTGGTGCTGCCCAAGCAGTAGTTCCAAAATAAGTCATTGGTATAGCATTTTGAATTTGAGGAGTTCCTGGTAATGCAGTCATTGTGAAAGTAAATGCTCCAAGAGCTATAGCTCCAGGTATAAGTCTTTTTGGTAAATTAGCTTCTTTAAATAATTCAACTGCTATTGGATATACTGCAAATGCAACAACGAATAATGAAACACCACCATAAGTTAATACTGCGCAGGATAATACTACTGCAAGTATCGCCTTATCTTTTCCAAGTTTATGTGCTATAAAATTTGCAATGGATTTAGCAGCTCCTGAATCATCCATTATTTTTCCAAATACTGCTCCGAGTAGGAATAGTGGAAAATAGGTTTTTGCATACCCTGCAAAGTCTTTCATAAATAATTCTGTATATGTTGCAAGTAATGGCATCTCTCCAGAAAATATTACTGCAAGCAGTGCAAGTACTGGAGCCAAAAGTAATACTGTGATCCCCCTATAAGCTAAATACATTAATAATGCTAGAGAAATTAAAATACCTATAACACCTATCATAATAATTCTCCTTTCACTTTTTCACTTATTTTATAAATTAAATTAGTTCCATTAATTCATCTTTAAATATTCTTTCATCCATAATTTTAAGGTTTTCAGATATTATTGGTTCAAAGTCCATATTTGCTAAAATATCATTCTCTAAACTTATGCCTGGAGCTATTTCTGTTAAAACTAATCCTTCTGGCCTTAACTCAAATACTGCTCTTTCAGTTATATATAGAACCTGTTGTCCTATTTCCCTTGCATATTCTCCGCTAAAGGTTATTTGTTCAACATCTTTGATAAACTTTTTAGTCTTTCCTTCTTGCGCAATTATTAACTTTCCATTTTCAACTTTTATTTTTAAACCTCCAGCTGTAAATGTTCCACAATATATTACTTTTTTTGAATTCTGCGTAATATTAATAAATCCACCACAACCAGCTATTTTAGGTCCAAACTTGCTAACATTAATATTTCCCTTTTCATCACACTGCGCTAACCCTAAAAATGCTACATCAAGACCTCCGCCATCATAAAAATCAAATTGATAAGGTTGGTCTAAAATACACTCGGCATTTACAGATGCACCAAAGCTTAAACCGCTTGCTGGCACTCCACCTATCGGACCAGCCTCTACAGTTAATGTCATTATTTCTCCAATACCTTCTTCATTTGCAACTGCAGCCACTCCCTCTGGAACACCAATTCCTAAATTTACTACTGCATTAGGCGTAAGTTCTATAGCTGCTCTTCTTGAAATTATTTTTCTTTCATCTAATTCCATAGGTTTTACAGAATTTAACGGAACCTTTACTTCTCCGCAATATGAAGGGTTAAAATGTTCCGAGAACGTTTGCATATGATTCTCAGGCTTTGAAATAACAATGGCATCTACACATATTCCCGGAATCTTTACAAGCTTTGGATCTAATGTTCCATTACTAACTACAGCTTGAACTTGAGCTATTACTATTCCTCCAGAGTTTTTAGCAGCTTGAGCTATTGATAAAGCTTCTACAGTTGCTGCTTCTTTTTCAAATGACAGATTGCCTTTTTCATCTGCGTAGGTAGCTCGTATTATGCTAACATTTATAGGAAAAGCTTTATATAATAGTCTTTCTTCTCCTTCAATGTTTACAACCTTTACAATATCCTCCTTAGTAACTTTATTTAATTTCCCCCCTTCAACTCTAGGGTCAACAAAAGTTTTAAGACCAACATGAGTAATTGTTCCCACTTTTTTGGCTGCTATGTCTCTAAAAAGATGAGATATTACACCTTGAGGAAGGTTATATGCTTGTACTTTATTTTCCAAGGCTAATTTTTGAAGTTTAGGCGCGAGTCCCCAATGCCCCCCTACTACTTTCGATACTAATCCTTCACGACCTAAGTGATTTAATCCTTTTTCATTTGAATCCCCTTGTCCGGCAGCATATACAAGTGTAAGATTATTAGGTACTCCTGTATTAATAAAACTTTTTTCTATTTCTGATGTTATTTCTTCTGGATGTCCAATTCCTATAAAGCCGCCTATGGCAATAGTGCTGCCGCTTTTAATCATTTGTACTGCTTCTGAAACAGTTTTTACTTTAATCATTAATACCTCTCCTTTCTCATGGTGATTACAAACCTACACTTTAATTAATAAGCAAAAACCGTGCCAATATAAAATTTTCTTTATATTTTTCTTTCTTAATGTTGATTTATCTGGATTTCTTAGTAAAACAGCAAAGAACAAATTTTATAAATATTTAGCCAATTATTTAAAAAGTGTAAGCGTATCATTACACTCTTGAAATTATAGTAAAAAAGTGTATGTAAAATCGTACACTTTTAAAATAAGTTTAAAAATGTGTACGATTTCACATACACTTCACATAATCTTCATTAAATTCTTTATAATATTTTATATTTATTAACCTTCTCATATAAAGTAGTTCTACTTATCCCTAATTCTTTAGCTGCTTTTTGTTTATTGCCTT
Organism: Clostridium sp. HMP27; assembly: GCF_000765165.1. Lineage (NCBI taxonomy): Bacteria > Bacillati > Bacillota > Clostridia > Eubacteriales > Clostridiaceae > Clostridium > Clostridium sp. HMP27. The sequence continues at coordinate 3,916 of NZ_JMFY01000005.1, forward strand.
TGCACATTTTTATAGCATTAATAATTGCATTTCTTTCTGCCTGCCATATAGCATCTTCCAATTTTAAAATATCGAAATCTATTTCAACTCCTGTTATTTCCTTTGGCAAATGTTTTGGCAATAATAAGTTATTTGTATTTTCCATAATATTTATAGCTCTTTCAATTGCATTTTCTAATTGCCTTATATTTCCTTCCCACTTATAGCCTTTCATGTATTCTAAAGCTTCATTTGAAACTATACACTTTTCTCTATTTAATTTTTTAGATATTTTATCACATAAGAACTTAGACAATAATATAATATCATCTTTTCTTTCTCTTAAAGGTGGAATTCTTACAGTAACAACATTAAGCCTGTAATACAAATCAGCTCTAAACTTTCCTTCCTTTACCATGCTATCAAGCTTTTGATTAGTTGCTGCTATAATCCTTATATCTATATTCTTAGGAGAAACACCACCTACCCTCTCAACTTCTTTTTCCTGCAATACTCTTAAAAGTTTAACCTGCATATGCAGTGGCATATCTCCAATTTCATCTAGAAAAATAGTTCCTCCATCGGCTAATTCAAACTTACCAATTTTTCCTTCTTTTTTAGCTCCAGTAAAGGCACCTCCCTCATATCCAAATAATTCCGATTCTAGTAAATCAGATGGAATTGCTCCACAATTAACCTTTACAAACGGTCCGTATTTTCTATTACTATTTTTATGTATAGAATGTGCAAATAGCTCTTTTCCTGTGCCACTTTCACCAATAAGTAATACATTAGAATCAGTTAAAGCTGCTTTTTTAGATAGCTTTTTAGCCTCCATAATTCCATCACTATTTCCAACAATATCAGCAAAAGTATATCTAGCACTATTTTTTTCTTGAAACTGTTCCTTGTATGCTTCTAGTTCCTTCTGAACTTTACTAAATTTCTTGTGTAAAAACTCTAATTCTTTTGCATTTTTAAAAAGCACTTTACCTACAGCACCTTGTATTTCTCCATTAATAAATAGAGGTGTTCTAGTTGCCATCATATATTTATTGCCTATTTTTTGTAATTGAGCTTCTTCTTCTTTTCCTGTTTTAACAACAATATGCATTCTTGTATTTTCAATTACATCTGTAGCATGCTTTCCTATTACTTTTTTATCATCTATTCCTAAAAATTCTGCATATCCCTTACTTATCATGGTTATATATCCATTTTTGTCCACAATTACTATTCCCTCATAAGCCATATTCAAAGCTTGCTTTAGTATATCATTCCAGTTTTTTTCACTTATTAATTCATTTTTTATACTTTCTTTTTCAGTAATATCCTTGAACACATATATTACTTCTTTAATTTCATTATTCTCAATCATTGGAACTCTAGTGATTAGAATTACTTTTTTACCAAGCTTTATATTTTTATTAGTTTTTTTATAATTTCTTTTAGGTAATTGAAATTCCAGAACTTCCGGAATTAAGTCACTTATAATCCTACCTATACCATAATGTTCATCAATATTTAAAATATCCTGTGCTATTTTGTTAATTATATTAATTTTTCCATTAGTATTGGTGACTATTATTCCATCATTTATATTGTTAATTATAGTGACAGAAATATCTAAATTATAATCATTTTCATACTCTTTCATCTGTTTTCCTCCCCATGCAAATATTTCTTATAATATATATAACTTTATTTCCATACAATAATACCCACTTCTGCCTTCAAACTATAAAAGAGCCTTATCATGGGCTCATAAATTTTATTTTGATTCTCATAAATGCATTAAATTATTCTTTAATGTCAATTAATGCAAGCTTTTATATAAATTATATCATATTCGCACTTTTTTACAATAAGTTATACTTTTATTATATTGCCGCTGTATCTGTACATTAGTGCAAACTATTAAGATGAACCGAATTTTTCAACTCAAAGAAGCATATTAATAAATGTTCAGTTATTTTTTTACAAAACGGATGAATTTTAGATTTCAAATATTGGTATAAGCTATGCTTTTTTGGGATGAAATTTTATAACTCATAAGGAGGAAATTAATATGTGTACAGCAATAACATTACGGTCCAAACAAATGGAAAACTTTTTTGGACGAACCATGGATTTTTCTTATCCTATCGAATCACAGCTTTATGTGATACCCAAAAATTATGTATGGAATAATATTTTAAACATGCATAAATTTTGTGATTACTATAGTTTTATAGGAATAGGGCAAGAAGCTGATGGACTACTTGGTTTTTTTGATGGAGTAAATGAGAAGGGATTTGCAGCAGCGGCATTATATTTTGCCGGTTATGCCAAATACAATATACCTGCGAAGAATACAAAAAAAGAACCTGTTGCAGCTTTAGATTTTCTCCATTATATTTTGGGAAGATGCGGATCTATAGATGAATTGGAAGAAATACTTCAGCAAATATCTCTCGTTGGCATGCCAGATCCAATAACACAAACAGTTGCACCATTGCATTGGATTGCCACAGATAAAAGCGGAAAATGTGTTGTTATTGAGCAAACAGGAAAAGGTATGAAATTATTTGAAAATCCCATAGGTGTTATGGCTAACAGTCCTGATTTCAGTTGGCACATGACTAATTTAAGAAATTATATGGATGTTTCTTCAAAGCAGACTAGTGAAGCGTACTGGGGAGAAGTTCAGTTAAAGCCATTTGGTCAAGCTGGAGGAACAATGTTATTGCCTGGGGGCTATACATCACCAGAACGATTTGTAAAAACGGCATATCAAAAAACACATATTGAAATACCTAAAAACAGGGTAGAGGCAGTGATAGCCTGCTTTCATATTATGGAGGGTGTTTCCATTCCAAAGGGAGTTGTTATAACAGATCGAAATACTTATGATTATACGAAATATACAGCTTTTATTAATACAAATACTTGTGAATATTTCTTTAAAACTTATGATAGTAGTCAGATTTCAACTGCAAGTCTTTGGGATAATCATAATTATAAATATAGCACACAGCCAATCCGCCTGGGGAAATTAGGACGTCCAGTTATATTTCAAAAAATATAACTATATTTAACCCGCAGCTCTAAACCATAAGCGTAAAATTTCTCTGTATTTATTTTAAAGCTTTTTAACAAACCAAATCCAGTAGCAAACAATAATAAACTTTCCTACTGGATTTAATTAATTTTCATTCCAAGCTCCTTTGATAAATTAGAACTTGTTATAATTCATGTTCAATTGCCGCAAGCCAATTTGCAACTTCTTCTGATACATCAGCGCCGTTTACAGCAATACCAGGTAGAATTATTGATTTTAAGCATTCTTTAGCTATGTCATTTTCAATTTCACCAAATCCACCGCCTCCATGAGTGCAAAAAGGAATTATTGTTTTACCTGTAAAATTATGTTGTCTAAGAAAGCTCATAACTGGTGGGGCTAATGTTTTAAACCAGTTAGGTGAACCTATAAATATTGTTTGATAATCCTCTATTGATTCATTTCCAGATATTAGCTTAGGGCAAAATCCTCGAGAAATTTCATTTCTTACTTCTTTAGCAGCCGTATTATAATCAAAGGAATAATTCTTATCAGGAATTAATTCTCTTATAGTACCACCAGTCTGTTGTTCTATTTCTAATGCTAAATTCTTTGTGTTTTTGAAAAGCGAATAATAAACAATCAGTGTATTCTTCATATATGTCACTCCCTTTCGTTAGATTTGCCATTTATTAAGTTCTTTATATCTAGCGGCTCTATCAACCTTATCTATATATAATATGCTATTACCTTACGTCACAGTCAAGTGTAAATTTTGAAATCTAGTAGCAATTTAGTACTAGATTATTTATCATTTTAAGTAATTGATATATGAAAAAATAGCATTATTTTGATTGACAACATAGAACTGATTGTTTAAAATATAATTTAATAAAATCAAATGTATTATTAGAAGGAGAACTATAAATGAATATTGATTTTTCAATCGAAGAAGCAGTAAAAAAAAGATACAGTGTAAGAAACTATCAGGACCGAGAGATTGAATCAGATAAAAGAAAAGCAATTGAATCTTTTATTGATTCTTTGGATAATCCATTGGGTAATAAAGTCAAGTTTCATTATCTTGATAACAATGACATAAAAGATAAAGAAAAACTTGGAACCTACGGCGTTATTAAAGGAGCAAGTCAATATATCGGAACAACGATTAAATTAGAACCAATGGCATTAGAAGCATTGGGATATGAATTTGAAGCAGTAATTCTTTACTTAGCACATCTTGGCCTTGGAACCTCCTGGTTAGGAGGAACATTCGACCGCGAAGGCTTTGCCGCCGCTATGAAGATTAAAGAAGGAGAAGTTTTCCCAATCATAACACCATATGGATATGCAACTGCCAATAAGCATGAAAAAGAAATAGAAATGAGAAAGATGATTCAAGCAGATCATCGTAAAGAATGGAATGAATTATTTTATAAAAATGATTTCCAATCACCTCTTACAAAAGAAGAAGCTGGTGATCTTGCCTTTCCATTGGAAATGGTTCGATTAGGACCATCAGCATCAAACAAACAGCCCTGGAGAATTCTTCTTAAAGATGATATGTGCCATTTTTATGAATATAAAGAACCAGGGTATAGCGACTTTTTTTCATACGATATCCAAAGGGTAGATATGGGGATTGCCGCAGCACACTTTGATTTTTCGGTTAAAGAAAAAGGTATTAAAGGTCATTTTCATACAGCATGTCAACCTGAGTTAGAGCTGCCTGAGCATATGGAATATGTTTTTTCATGGATTAGAGAATAAAAAATTAAGGGTAAAATTTACCCTTCATTTTTCATAATTTACAAATACCTATTTTTATAAGTCTAGAACTTTAACTCTTCCCACTCACCATTTGCCGTACTGCTGTCACTTATTTTTGTAAGTTTGACTACCGTCTCAACGTGAGGTGTATGAGGAAACATATCTTTTACTTTTACCTTTTCTATTTTATATCCTTGCTCAGTTAAATACTTTAAATCCGTAACTAAAGTTTTAGGGTTACAAGACACATATATTATATCTGGTGCGTTAAAATCCACCACATATTCTAATGCTACTGGATGCACTCCTGGTCTTGGTGGGTCTAAGATTATAACATCTGGCTTTTCATTTATAGTTTTTATAATTTTAGCAACATCTCCTGCTATAAATTTGCAGTTACTTAAGTTATTAAGTTTTGCATTTTCATTAGCAGATTTTACTGCCTCTTCAATAAGTTCGATTCCTATTACCTTTTCGGCATCTGGAGCTACTATTTGCCCTATAGTTCCTGTTCCACAGTAAAGATCAAATACTGTTTTAGATTTTGAATCTCCCAAGAACTCCTTCACTATACTATAAAGTTTCTCTGCTCCCTTAGAGTTTGTTTGAAAAAATGAAAATGGTGTTATTTTAAATTTAAGTCCTAAAATTTCTTCTATAATATAGTCTCTTCCATAAAGCAATTCTATCTTATCTGCTTGAACTGTATCAGATAATGAATCATTTATGGTATGTAATATTCCTACTAAAGTTCCCTTATAACTTAAGTTTTTAAGAAGTTCAGTTATTTCAGCAAAGTTAAATTCTACTTGAGAAGTTGTAACTATGTTTATAAGTATTTCTCCTGTATTATCAGCTTTTCTTATAACCAAATTTCTTAAATATCCTTCATGACTCATTATTCTATAATGAGGAAATCCCTGCTCCCTAAAGTAAGCTAAAACAGTAGAAAGTATATTTCTATAATCCTCATCTACTATCTTACAATAATCTGCAGTTATTATTCCAAAGCTTCTTCCTTTAGCATGCATTCCTAATGTAAGTTCTCCGCCCTTTTCCATGTCTCCAAAGGTGAACTCCATTTTATTTCTATACTCTTCTTCTTTAGGGCTGCCTTCTATACCTAAATATTCAAATCCTGATAAATTTGCTTCTTCGAAAAGTCTTAATACTTGCTTTTCTTTTAAATTTAATTGAATATCATAAGGCACGTCTTGAGAACTACATCCACCGCAACCTTTAAATATAGGGCATAATGCTTCTCTTTTAAATGCCACATCTTCTAAAATTTTTATAACTTTTGCTTCTGCATATTCTCTTCTTTTTTTACTTAATCTAGCCAAAACCTTTTGACCTGGTAGGGAATTTTTTATATATACCTTTAGTCCATCTGCATAAGCTACCCCTGTAGCTGGAAATTCTATATCCTCTATTAAAAATTCATATTCCTTACCTTTTCTCATCTTATTTTATCTCTCCATTTCTGCTATTGCTCTAAATTCCTACATAAACCTTTATACTGTTTCTTTTTTTATTACTTCTAGTTTTGAACCCTTTTCTCCTATTGTTGCAGCTTTCTTTGTTCTAATTATAGGTGAATAAAGTATACTTACTATAACAAATATTATTAAGACAAATGTTCCTATGTATGGCTTTAATATATTATATCCTGCCACCCTTAAAATAACTTGTAAAACAAAGAAAAGTACTCCTGATATTATAAGCATTATAGCTGTATCTGTAATTGAAGCTGAAATTAAATTACTAAATTTTATATTACCTGTATCCTTAACCTCTTCTACATTATTATTTTCTGTTCCACTTTCCATAATTAATCCTCCAATCTGTTAATTGCGCAATTTATAGAGATCTTTGATTTGATTATAAATTAGCACATATTAAATAAATTGAGATATTTTGTTGCTTCTCAATTCTATTCATTATATTTTACTATATAATTATGCACCAGTATTTTATTATTGTAAATACATGGCTATACAATTATTTAAAATAATAGCTGTTTTAATATATTGTTCATTTATATGATTTTGTCATAAATCAGTTCATGGTAATTTATTGAGATATCTTATATTTTATTGTATTATAATAATCTATGAATCCATACTTGCAAAAATAATTCTTAATAATAGAACTTTTACTTTAGTTTGTGATATTATTATATATAATATTAAACTTGCATGATTTGTAAAATCTTCTAATTTTATTACATAGACAAATTACATTTTAAAGGGGCTTTGAAAGATGTTGATTTTAAAAAATAAACTTTTGAAATATATGGATGTGATTTTCTTTATATTTATTCTTACATTAAAAATATTAATTTATGGCAGACAAATTGAAACTCAATATTTTACTTATAAGAATATATTTCTTGCAGTGTTTGCATCTGTAATGATTATATCTTCTATAGCTTTACTTTTTAAAGATAAACAACGAGCTAACTTTCTTTTTATATTAAATATATTTATGTCATTATTTATAATAGCTGATTTAAACTACTTTAGATATTTTAAGGATGTAATATCTGTTTCAGTGATGTTAAATGGTCTTCAACTACTAAGCGACGTAAAATCTAGTGTAGCAAACTTATTTAAAATTACCGATTTATTTTTCTTATTAGATATAGTTCTTATTGTGCCTCAAATAAATAAATATAAATACAAAAATTTAGCTACAACATCTTTAAAATATAGAATTACTTCATTTGCACTTGTACTTTTAATTGCTTTAGGAATTGATGCATGGAAAATATATAGACTTTCATTGAATCAACCTAAACTTATAAGTACTATGTATAATAGAATTTATGTAGCTAAAAATCTTGGAAACTTAAATTATCATTTTTTAGATGTTTTTAATTCACTAAATAACACTATTGCCAAAAGAACCCCCTTATCCCCTGAAAAAGAGGAAGAAATTAAAAGATTTTTACAAAACAAAACCCTAAATACTTCCTCAAATTTAAAGGGAGTTGGTAAAGGTAAAAATCTAATTGTAATTCAAGTAGAAGCACTACAAGCTTTTGTAGTAAATACTTCTATAAATGGGGAAGAAATTACACCAAACTTAAATAAATGGATAAATAAAAGTGCTTATTTTAATAATTACTTCTATCAAACAGCCTCTGGTGGAACTTCTGATGCAGAATTTTTGTCAATTAACTCCCTATATCCTGCAGACTCTGGTGCCGTTACATCTATTTACTATAATAATGAGTTTAAAGGGCTTCCTAAATTATTAAAAGATAATGGATATTCTGCTACTGCATTTCATGGTTTTAGGGAAAGCTTTTGGAACAGAAACGTTATATATCCTAAATATGGATTCGATGACTTTTATGGAGAAAAAAGCTATACAATAGATGAAAATATAGGACTTGGTCTGAGTGATAAATCTTTTTTTAATCAGAGCTTAAAAAAGATGAAAGCTTTAAAGGAGCCTTATTATGCTCTTTTAATTACATTAAGTAGCCATTATCCCTATGATGATACAAAAAAATACGATGAGTTTAATGTGGCACCTTATGAAAACACACTTCTGGGAGATTATCTTAAGGCAATCCACTATACAGATAAAGAACTGGGAATGTTTTTAGATAAGTTAGATAAAGAAGGTACACTAAAAAATAGTATTATAACACTTTATGGTGATCATCATGCAATTACAAAAACTAACGAAAATGAATTAGCAAGCTTTTTAAATATAGATAAATTTACTGATTTAAAATGGGCCCAAATCCAAAAAGTGCCTATGTTCATTCACTTTCCTAATGATATGTATAAGGGTACTTATAATATGTATGGAGGTCAGATTGACTTGTATCCAACCCTAGCAAATATACTTGGGGTGAAAGCCAGTTCCATCATGGGAAAGGATCTTTTTAACACTAAAGAAGGACTTACTATATTTAGAAATGGCTCCTTTACGGATGGTAATATATTTTACTTGTCTCAGCAAAATACCTACTATGATATAAAATCTTCATCCGTAATACCTGAAACACCTGAAATTAAAAATAAAAAAGACTCTGTTTTAAATCAATTAGAATATTCCGACTTGATATTAAAACATAACCTTTTAAAAGAAATTGGCGACTAAACGATAGTCGCCAATTTCTTTTAGTTACTAGTTCCCCCAATCTATATTCTCCAGCTATAGTTATTCATCGTTAACTAGATTAGTGGTCTTACTACTTCATAAAGCATTTTTAACGCTACACCCAATGACATAGTTACAAATATAGGCTTAATAACTTTTGCACCTTTCTTTAATGCAAATTTTGTACCAACTCTTGCACCAAGCATCATACAAAGTGACATCGGTATGCCCATTAGATACCATATCTTTCCGTTGATTGCGAATAAAAGAAGTGCTGTTAAGTTACTTGTAAAATTCATAGCTTTTGCATTTCCACTGGCTCTTACAAAATCAAAACCGTATATTTTTATAAGGCCAAATATTATAAAAGAACCAACTCCTGGTCCAAAAAATCCATCATAAAATCCCATAAAGAATGCAAATATACTTCCTATTATTAACGTTTTCTTAGTAGTACCTTCAAACTTATCTTCTTGTCCCATAGATTTTGAAAAAAAACTATATACACCTACACTCATCAAAAGTATGAGTATTATTGGTTTTAAAACTGATGAATCAATAAGCAATACTGTGGTAACCCCTGCTGCTGCTCCTAAAAATGTAAATGGAAGAAGTATCTTTAATATACTCTTATCTACCTTACCTGATTTTGCGAAATTCCATGTGCTAACTAATGTACCGCAAGTAGATGAAAATTTATTTGTCCCTAATGTAAAGTGAGTTTGAAATCCTACAACCATGTATGCAGGTACACTTATAAGACCTCCGCCACCTGCTATAGCATCTACAAATGCTGATAAAAATCCAGCAGCTCCTAAAAATATAACCTTGTAAATCAATGGAACTGATGCTAACAATTTAAGCTTCCCCCTTAAAATTAATTAATTTTCTTACAATTAAATTATAGCATAATATCCCATATTTTAGTATATATAGTTTACCTTTTAGAAATAATACCACATTTTTAATGTTGAACCTCTCGCAGGGAATTTGCATTTAAGAAAGCGTTCGTTTCGCAAAAAGGTCTAATATTTCTGAAATTAAAATATCTAAACCTTCTAAACTCCCTTTGGTCAGACGGTAGAAGGTTCTTAACGATATTTAAAATCTATAAATATTAGACGTTCTCGGCGAAATGAACGCCTTCCTAGATGAAAATTCTATACGACCCAGAGCATTAAAAATGTCGTAATATACTTTTATTTTGCTAATTCATATATAGCTTTTGCATATATTTTTGCATTCATCACTAAGTCATCTATTTCAATATACTCATTTACTTGGTGATCTAAGTCAGGTTTCCCTGGAAATATTGGTCCAAAGGCTACTATATTTTTCATTTCTTTTGCATAGGTTCCTCCACCTATAGCAAAAGCTTCTCCGCTATCTCCTGTTACTTCTTCGTACACACTTAAAAGTTTTTCAATTAGCGGATGGTCTTTAGAGAAGTATAACGGAGCTTGATGATCCATATTCTCCACTTTTATCCCTATTTTATTTATAGTCTTATTAAGTCCAGTTAATACATCATCCAAGGTTTTTGTTACAGGATATCTTAAATTAAGTCCCATAGATATTTTTTCATCTTGGAAGTTCACTGTTCCAAGATTAAAAGAAAGAGACCCTGACACCTCATCTTGCAAATAAACCCCAAAGGATTCTCCATTTACTTCAAAACCCACGTATTTATTCATAAATTTAACAAACTCATATAATTCTGTATTTTCAAATGCAAGTGTTTCTAAAAACTTAAACAACTGCATTATTGCGTTTATTCCATTTTCCGGAGTGCTTCCATGAGCTGAAACCCCTACTGATTTAATAACTACCATATCACTTTTTATATGAGCAGTTATATTAAAATCATTTTTTACCTTGAATTTTTCTAATGCATGTATTATAACATCTTTTTCCCTTGACCATATTCCAGCCTCACAGTAATCTGGAACCATATTTACTCTATGCCCACCCCTGATATAATTTATCCTTATTTCTTCATTTCCACACGCATTTATGTCCTTAACTAAATTAAAGCTCATTAATCCCTTTTCTGCATGTATTAAAGGATACATAGCATCTGGAGTAAAGCCTGACACTGGCATACTTTCTCTTTCTGTATAATAATGCATTTCCTTTGATCCTGTTTCTTCATTTGTTCCGAATATTATTCTCACCCTTTTAGAAATAGGTAAGTTTAAATCCTTAATTGCCTTAAGTCCATAAAGCGCTGCCATTATAGGTCCCTTATCATCTAAAGTTCCCCTTCCATACATCTTATCATCATGAATTTCTGCAGCATACGGCGGATATATCCATCCGTCTCCTTCTGGAACCACATCTAAATGCCCAAGTACTGCAACATAATCCTCCCCTTCTCCATACTCAGCGTATCCTACATATCCATCTAAGTTTTTAGTTTTGAAGCCTAATTTTTTAGATATCTTTAGGGCATATTCAAGTGCTCTATTTACTCCTTCTCCAAAAGGCATTCCATTTTTCGGCTCATCCTCAACGCTTTTTATTCTTATAATTTCTTGAGTAGATTTTATAAGTTCTTCCTTCAATTCATCAATTTTTTTGTTTAACTCCATAGTATTTTCCTCCAGTAAAACTTGTCTGTGATAAACTCTCTTGGTAGGGATTCAATTATGCAAAATTATACAAAAGCAATGTCCTTATTTTTCTCTTTAAAGCATTTTATTTTCTCGACTCGTATTTCCTAGCTATTCCACTAAATCCACAATAATTAAGCTTTTCTAGTATAACATCTCTTATTTGGCGTGACTCTATTTTATCTTTTTTAAGTGCCATTAAGTCTCTCATTATTCTTTCTTCAATAACCTTTAAGTCGCCATCTGTTAATGGATTTTTAGCTTCATCAGAAGTTCTAGCTAGTGAAGTTCTTACTTTATCAATCACAAATTCTTCAATTCTTCCATCACGTTTTATAACTTTCATAAAAATATACCCCCAAACTTTTACTTATTTTATTAACCTTTATTATACCATAATATTTATAACAAAATTATGAAATTTCACAAACCATGTAAGCCTTTCATAATTTATTAAAGTTATCGCATTCATATAGTGCAATAAAATAATTATTTAATATTTTTTCTACAAAACACAGAAGACATAGACACCTTTATATGCCTATGCCTTAGTATTATGTGTATAAAAGAGCTAAATATACTTTAACCCTTGTATTCTCTTTATTCCTAAGCCTGGAGTGTTTTCTAGCGTTATAATAGATTCATTGAAAATTGCGCCACCATCTACTGGATCTTCGCTGCAAAGTACAGGTCCATCTAAGTCTATTTTTGTTATGATACTTTTTGCTGCTGCTAAATGCACTGCTGCAGTAACGCTTACTTTTGCCTCAAGCATACATCCTATCATACATTCAACTCCATATATCTCTGCCATAGAACATATCTTAAGTGCATTATGAAGCCCTCCTGTTTTCATAAGTTTTATATTCACAAAATCTGCGGCTCTTGTTTGAAGTATTTTTAGTGCATCTTCTGGCGAAAACACACTTTCATCTGCAAGTACTGGCATTGAAATATTATCTGTTACAAATTTAAGCCCTTCTATATCATGTGCAGCTACAGGTTGCTCTACAAATTCTATATTAAGTCCTGCATCCTCCATTTGCCTTAAAACTTTAACTGCTTCCTTAGGTTTCCATCCTTGATTTGCATCAATTCTAAGTTTAACATCATATCCTATAGCTTTTCTTATAGCTTTCATTCTTTCTATATCTTTTATAGAGTCTTTCCCAACCTTAATCTTAAGTGTTTCATATCCTCTTTTAATTGCATCTAGGCTATCCTTAACCATTTCCTCAGGTTCATTTACGCTTATAGTTATATCAGTAACAATTTCTTTCCTATATCCACCTAGAAGTTTATATAATGGAGCCTTATACAGTTGTCCATATAAATCATATAAAGCTATATCTACAGCTGCTTTAGCACTAGTATTTTTGACTACACATTTATCTAGTCTTAACATTATTTCTTCAAAGTTTTCTATATCCATTCCAATAATTGTTTTACTAATATGATCTTTAATTGCACCAATTATCGCACCAGTGGTGTCCCCTGTTATTACTCCAGTAGGAGGTGCTTCTCCAAATCCTATATTACCTGTGTCTGTATATATCTCAACTATAACATCCTCTACGCTATTTACTGTTCTTAAAGCAGTTTTAAAAGGCGTTTTTAATGGTACTGAAATTAATCCTATTCTTATATCTGTTATTTTCATAGTTTATTCCTCCTAAAATTAAGTTAAATGTAAAAATCCAGCAAAAGCAAAGTAAAAAAACTTGCTTTTACTGGATTTCATTTAGGTAGATACAGTAGTAAATAACTATATCTTATTAAACAAAGCAGTAATTTAAAAAATATTTTTGTTTTATTTCATTATATTTTTTTATACCATCTTTATATGCTACTAAAATTGCTCTTTGTGAAGAACCATGATACCTTCTTTTCACTTCACTCTCCACCTTCTCATCATAGTCATTTAACATTTTACCTATTAAAAGACTTTGGACAAATTCATCTGTTGTTCTTATAGTAGAAGAACAACTTAAATCTACTACTTTATCTGTAGTTATATCTACTACAAAACCAATATAAAATGAATTGTACATAGTTGTTATTGCATTTTCAGTATTTGTCTTTGAATTCCCAACCACATATACCGTATTAGAATTATACATTAAAATCACCCCAATAAATATTATAAAATAATATTTATTTCTTGTCTAATATGAACTCTTTTCCAATGGTCATTTCCTCCAAATAAGTTTTTCCATCTTCACTTGAGACTATAGTTACAGGTGTAACCATAATTTGACGTGATCTGTAATATTTATATTTTCCATTTTGATCTTTGTTATAAAATCCTGAAAAATCGTGAATCATATAGTGCTCTCCATTGTATTTACCAAGGTATAACATGGCATGACCTGGCATGTATAATGCAGCTCCGGTGTTCATACCATCAAATAACCTTTGTCTTTCATCTAACTTCATTTCCTTTGGCATATTATAATCATTTGCCATAGCTATTTCAGCCTGTTCTCCTGTATTTCTAGGTAACTTAAATCCCATAGTTCTATATATGTCCATTATAAAAGCAGAACAATCTCTTCCATTAAACATTCCACCCCAGCCATATCTCTCACCTAATAGTTTAAAAGCTTGGTTTAATATATTTCTCTTTGTATAATATATATATCCCACATTTACATCCTCTGACTTAGACATTAAAGCAAGCTTTAATGACATCATACCATTTTTATCTCTTGTAGGAAGTTTAACTACATAATTCCCTGTAGGATTTTGTCCATAAATATCGTCTCCAATTTCATCCTGAGTAGCAAGTGGAATTCTTACTCCCATATCGAACTTTAATTCAGAAATCTGCAAATTCAATGGATTATTAACAGTAAATGCTCTCTTACCTGTAGTTACTATAAAATCCTTTGTGTTAATATAATCAAATAATTCTTCCTTGGTGGTTATAGCTACATCTTCTGCAGGTATCCAAGCTAAGTAATTATACATTTGTGCAAAAATCCATTTATTATCCTTACTATAGCTTAATATCACTAATGGTTCCAGAGGATAAACAGCTGTTTCCATTAATCTATCAAACTCATAATTATCTCCTTCTTTAAATAATACATCGTATGTTGGATAAGTCTTCATAATCGTTCTTTTTACTGTAATACCATATTTGACCTTATTAACTTCTTCTAATCCACTTAAATTTAAATTTTCTTTTAGATTGTTATAATAAGCTTCTGTAGCTTGCTTACCCTTTTCATCATACCTAGGTGTAGATGCAGGTGAGCTGATGTTTAATATTAGTTTTCTTAATTCATCCTTTTTAAATGTCTCATTATATTTTTCAAGATTCACAATTGATGACTCTTTTTCTTCAATTACTTTATTATATTTTTCTATAGATTTACCATCCATGATAATTTTATCTGGATCTTCAGTGTTGTTTATCCAAAAGTCAGCTTTCATCATCTCTTCACTAACTTTAGGTACATTTGTTTTATATTGAACATAATTGTCTTCTGCAGCACAAACATTAGTGGAAATAAGAGCAATACACGCCAAAACTAAAATACTCCTTAATTTAAACTTTCTCATAATTATTATATTCCCCCCATGATTTATAAATTACATTATAGAAAGTATCTTTGCTACTATAAGTCCTCCACCTGTCCCTACAATATATCCCATAAGTGCCATTAAAACTCCTATAGGTACTAAAGCTTCACTATATGCTGCTGCAAGTATCGGCGCAGATGCCACTCCCCCAATATTAGCTAAGCTTGCAACTCCACAAGTAAATAAATCTAACTTAAATATCTTTGCAGAAATTGTTAAAAGTATTGCATGTATGCCTAGTATTACAAATCCAGAAACTATATATAGCGGTGCCTTTGTTAGTTCTAGGAAGTTTGCTCTAGAAGCTATTAAAGCAACTATTGTATATAACATAAGATTTGAAAGTTGTGATGAACCCGGTACTTTAGCAATAGGTGTCATAGCACATACTACTCCAATAAGTGTTGCTATAAGTACTGTCCATGTAGTTCCTTGAAAAAATACTGATTGTGGAAGCATTCCACCTATATATTGAGATATTGCTGAAACAAACAAACTTAATCCAAGTAAACCTATAATATCTGCAAAATCTATTTCTTTTCTCATTTCTTCATTATCTTTGGATAGCTTTTCTCCTATTTCATCTATAAGCTTTGTATTAGAGTTTGTCCATTTATTAAATTTAGGAGAAAATGATACTAACCACAATAAAAACATAACCCATATAGAATAATTTATAGAATCCATAAGTAGAGTATATCCAAGCTTCGAGTCTGGTACATTTAAAGCTCCCTGTACCGCTACCATATTACCTGTTCCACCTATCCAGCTTCCACACAACGCTGCAAATGCCTTCCAAGTATCAGTCTCATAAAATCCCTTGAACATAGCATAAGTTGCTACAAAACCTATCATAATGCTTATAGTTGCTGAAAAAAATCCAATTATCATCTTAGGTCCTAATTTAGATATTTTCCTAAGATCGCATCTTAAAAGCATTAAGAATATCATAGCAGGTAATAAATTATCTTTTAATCCCTTATATACCGCTGTTATTTCTTTATTATTTTGCCACACTCCAAATGTTGATAATAGCATTGCTGTAAAATACAAAAGAACAATAGCTGGAACATAGTTAAAAAACTTAGATTTTGATTTCTTTTCTGCTAGCACTAGCAAACTTGCAAAGAAAAGCAAAAATGCTACATAAGTAAAACCTTTCGTTATCATAGGTACTCCTCCTTTTTTGTTAACATTGTCGATATTGTAATTTAATTTTATTACTTTGCTAATTCGTACATAGCCTCTGCCATTATTTCTGTGTTTTTTATTAAATGACTTATCTCAATATATTCATTAGGCTTATGCTCTACCATTTCCTGCCCCTTAAATATTGGACCAAAGGCTACTACATTTGGCATGGTTTTAGCATAAGTTCCTCCTCCTATAGATATAAGATTTGCTACATCTCCTGTCTTTGCTTCATATACCTTTTGAAGTTTTTTTATAAAGTTTGTTTCCGGAGAAACATATAAGCTGTTTTTATGTCTCAAATACACCTGTCTTAAATTACCTTCTTTAAATTTCTCCTCTAATATATGTTTGAAATCTTCGTAATCCTTCGTGACAGGATATCTCATATTTAACTCAAAACTTATTTTGTTATTATTGCCCTGTATTGTTCCTAAATTCAATACAAACTTTCCTGATATATCATCTTCCATATAAACACCTAGTGACTGTCCATTTACTTCTGTATTTATATATTTATTTATAAACCTTATAACCTCTCCCATATCCCCATCTATATCAAATTCTTCTAATAGAATTAATAAATTTGAAATTGCATTTTTACCCTTTTCTGGGGTACTTCCATGAGCTGATACCCCATAAGATTTAATTTTTAAATCTTCTCTATCTTTAACTTCAACTTCAAAGCCATCTTTGCTTAATACTTGTTTCTTAATACATTTTAATTTATCTTTAGGAGCACTTATAACGACTTCTGCATAATCCGGAACTACATTTGGTGCAATACCCCCTTTTATACATTTTATTTTTACATCTCCGTCTGAACATATATCTCTTTCGTATTTACAAGTTATAATCCCTTTTTCTCCATTTATTATAGGGTACTCTGCATCTGGAGTAAATCCTGCTACTGGTATTTCTTCCCCTTTATCTAGGTAATACTTAATGCAATTGCTTCCCGTCTCCTCATTAGTACCAAATATTATTCTTATTCTCTTACTTATTGGAAGTCTTAGCTCCTTTAAGGCTCTTAACGCATATAGTGCTCCTATAAGTGGCCCTTTATTATCAATGGTACCCCTTCCATAAATTTTGTCATCATGTATTTCCGCTGCATAAGGTGGATACTTCCAACCATCACCTTCAGGTACTACATCCAAGTGTCCAAGCACTGCTATCATTTCTTCACCTTCACCGTATTCTGCATATCCAACAAAGTTGTCCATATTTTTAGTTTTAAGTCCCATATCACTAGCTAGTTTTAAAGTATAATTCAACGCCTTATATACTCCTTCTCCAAAGGGCATTCCATCTTGGGGATTTTCCTCTACACTTTTAATTTTTACTACATTTTGTACTTCTCTTACGATTTCATCCTTCATTTCTTCTATTTTTTTATCTAATTGTGTCAAAATTATCACTTCCTAACTTTTTAAACTTATTATTTAGATATTTTAAATATAAAAAGTCCAGTAAATGAGTAACTCATCTACTGGACTTCGTCTACGACAAATGCTTTAGGCACCTAAATAAACTAAGCAGTAAAATATATTTAATTTAATTATTTGTGTATCAGTGTTTATATTTTTATTATAATCTATCTTGATTATAATTTCAAGAATTAATTGAATATTTTAAACAAACACTATGAACCTATCAGCTTATTAAATTCCTTCTATACTTTTATAAACCTCATGTGATATCTTTCCTATAATTTCTCTTCCTTCCTTGTTTGTATCTACCTTCTTAGTTAATACACAAATTATATAATTATCCTTTGGATGAAATACTATTCCTACGTCATGTTCTAGTTTGTCTAAATCACCTGTTTTATGAGCAATTACTAAATCTTCCGGTAAATATAAATTTAATCTTCCTCCAACTTGCTGCCTTTTTAATATATCGAGCATTATTTCACTATATTCTTCACTTACTAATTTTCTTTCATAAATACTTTCCAGTATACTACATAAGTCTTTAGCTGTTGTTACATTTTCTCTTCCCATTTTTGCCGCAACTGAATCCATCATCTTTCTTCTTAATTGAGTATTATATAGTTTTAATCTTTCTGCTTCTTCATTTACTTTTTTCATTCCCAACATATCAATTAATATATTGGTTGCTGTATTATCACTTAGTATAATCATTAAGGTTATAATCTCCTTTAAAGTAAATGAATGTCCTTCTTCTAATTCCTTTAATATTCCATCCCCTCCACACTTTGAACAATTTAGCAGCTTGATTCTATCATTTAGTGACATTCTACCTTCTTTTACTTCTCTCATAAGGGTTGACATTATTACTAGCTTAATAGTACTAGCAGAAGGAAATATCATATTTTCATTTATCATTATTGTAGATTTATCATTCATCATCCTTAACGCAACTGCTATATTTCCATTAGAATTGCTAATTATATTTTCAATGTTATTCTTTAATTCCATTATATTTTCCTCCTTAACCAAAGAAAGCTCTTATAAATATAAGTAAAACATTAGCTATAACAACAATAACCCCAAACTTAACCATATTCTTCAAGTCTTTTGATCTAGCAAGTCCCATTTGTCCTAACATATCTGCCTCTGGATATGCAAAGGAAGTTATTTGAGAACCAACTAGTAAAATCATTGCCCACAAGCCAGTTGACATTCCTAAATCTTGTACAAATCCATTGAACATCTTGTCCATTACTACCGATTGAGCTACAGCGGCTCCTCCTATTCCAAAAATTCCAGTTAAAGTAGAAACTAAGGAAAAAACTATCTTATTTCCTGAGCCTAATAATGGTTCTAGCAAGGTTACTAATGATTTAAAAGCTCCTGATTCTTCTATGAAAGTTATGAAAGGATTAAATAATATAAACATTATAAACAGCCACATCATACGCGATGCCCCTTCAACTAACGTATCAAATATTTCATTTAAGCTTAACCTTCCTGTAACTCCTGTTATAACTGCTGTAGTAAACATTACAACTATGGCATAGGAAGCTCCACTTTTTACATAAATACCATAAACTATTAAAAGAGTTAATGTGATTAAAAAACCATAGGTAGCTCGCTTAGCGTTTTCTCCTGCCTTTTCGTTAATATCAATATTCTCAGTACTTTCATAAACATATATGCCCTTTGTATCCTTCTGAATTTTATTAGCCATGATATAAGTTACTATTAAGCATACTACTGTTACAGGCAATCCAGCAGATATTAAGTACTCTACATAGCTTAGCCTAGTTAGCCCCATTATAGTAACAACTTGTGGTGAAAAAGGTCCTATAAACATTCCTGTTAGTCCTGCTCCCATAAGCACTGCTGATAAAGAAGATGGGGTAATTCCAATAACTGCTACTAATGGTATTACTATTGGTGCTATAATTGCATTTGCTCCTGCCAAAGTTCCAAGTAAAGCAGTTAACACCATAGAAGCAATCATAGATGCTAATATAGCTCTTTTTTCTGTATTTATTCCTATCTTTCTCATAACTGTTCTTACTAAGTTTTCAGCAACACCTGTCTTTTTCAAGATTGCCCCTAGCGCAGAGCCTAACATAATTATAAACCCTATTAATCCAAGGAATGATCCTAATGATTCTCCAATCACTGCACCCATACCTAATAAAGGTTTATTTGTTAGAATACCTGTAATAATAACACATAGTAATACATTTAGGATTGGATTAATGTCCTTAAAAGCCAGCACTATATAAAGTATTAGTGGTATAAGCGCAAACAAAGGTGAAATTCCAAATAACATATAAATACCCCCTTAGCTATATTATTTAATTGAATGCATTTTAAATTAAATGCATTAATTTATTATTTAGGTGTTTAACAATGTAAAAAGTCCAGTAAATGAATAAATCATCTACTGGACTTCGTTTACGGCAAATGCTTTAGGCATCAAATAAACTAAGCAGTAAAACATATCTTTTTAATTATTTAACTTTTATATGTTTATATTTATATAATAACTTATTGCAATTACAACTTCAAGAATTAATGTAATATTTTTCAAGATCAAACATTACTATTTCTTTCACCAATTTTAATTTTCTAGTTATACAATAAATATATTCTATAATGAAGTTTATATGACTAATTTCATTATAGATTTTATAAAGTTACTATGCATTTTAAATACTGAAAATTTACATATCAATGCATAAATGATATATTAGATATAACATTATAATTAGAAATTTTTATACATCATGTAAGGAGCTGAGAACTATGGAACTTAGTAAGATTAAGGGTAACACTTATTACATAAATGCCCCTACTAATATTGGAGTTTACGTATTTAAAAATAAAAACTGTGTTTTAGTAGATACAGGCATGAATAATTCTTCTACAAAAAAAGTGGATGAGATACTAGTACAAAATGGCCTTCATCCTAAATATATAATAAACACCCACAGCCACTTGGATCATTGTGGTGGGAATACATATTTTCAAAATAATTATCCTGGATGCCTAGTTTATTCTTCTTTAAAAGAAAAACTATTTATGGAGAACCAGGAACTTCACGCTTCCATACTTTCCACTGGAAATCCTTTTAAAGGTTTAGATAAAAGTAATAAATCTTTATCTATAGACTTTTTACTTGAATATGGAACAACCAAAATAAATGATGAGAAGCTTGAAGTAATTTCTCTTAAAGGGCATTCGATAGAACAAATTGGAATTATTACTCCTGAAAAGGTATGTTTCTTAGGTGACTCACTATTTAGTGATATCACAATAGATAAATATTCCCTACCATACTTATATGATATAGAGGAAAGCTTAAATACCTTAAACTTTATAAAAGAGATAGATGCAGATTATTTTGTAATAGGACATAGTGATAAAACTTATGAAAGGTTAGAAATAACTCAATTAGCTGAAAAGAACATAGAAAATATAAATAAATATTTAAATGATATATTGGAATTATTAGATCAACCATTATCTAAAGAAGATGTTTTAGAAAACCTAGCTCTTTTAAATAACTTAGATATGGAATTTAGACAATATCACCTAAATCTATCTGCAGTAAGCTCTTTTTTATCTTATCTTTATAATAATGGTAAAATAAATTCTTCTGTGCAAGATGGTAAACTTTATTTTTATGTATAATTTTACAATAGTCTTTTGTGATACTATTCAGAACTTATAAAAAACTAAGCTCAAGGATAATCAAATACAAGAGTATAAACTATCACGCATATTGAAAGGATGTTTTTAATTGTTTCAAGATAAACTTATTAAATCACTTACAAAAGTTTTACTCACACTTGCCATAATTTATTTATTTGGCAAATTAACATTTATATTAAACTTAGGAGAGAAAATCATAGGTACTGTCCTCATTCCTATTTTGATAGGACTATTATTTTATTATATGCTAAGACCGGCTGTAAGATTTTTGGTTAAAAATGAATTCAAAAAGAATTTGTCTGTAACAATAGTTGTACTGCTTTTTATCCTTACTATATCCTTATTATTTAGTTATAGCAGCAATACTATTATAACTAGCTTAAGTACATCGCTTAATAATATATCTAACCAAATTAAAAATATAGGAAATCCTAGCGATATTATAAATAATAAATTTCAAATACCTTCACTTAATCTTGAGGATATACAACAAAAATCAACTTCATTCTTGCAAACTGCTTTAGTACATTTAAGTAACAATGTAGTAAATATATTTTCTAACATTGCAGATATAGGAAGTAAAATAATACTAGTTCCTTTTGTACTCTTTTATTTCTTAAAGGATGATGATGAATTTACCAATATTTTTATAAACTTATTTTCTGAAAAGTGTAAAGATAATATAAAAAACTTGATAAAAGATACCGATAAGGTACTTTCAGATTATATAGCCGGCCAATTAGTAGCCGCTTTAGTTATAGGAGTATTTATGTATATAGGATATTTGATTATTGGTATGGAAAATGCCTTATTCCTTGCTATATTTGCAATAATTACTTCTATAATCCCATTTTTAGGTCCTATACTTGGAATACTTCCTGCTTTTTTAATATCACTATCTATGGGAAATTTCCCTATGCTCGTAAAAATATTAATTGTATCTATCGTAGTTCAACAGATAGAGGGTAATTTTATAACTCCTAATATAATGGGTAATAGACTTAAAATTCATCCATTAACTATAATATTTGTGATAATGATTGCAATATCTGTATTTGGATTTATTGGGGCATTTATTGCAGTACCGCTTTATGCTTTACTTAAAGTGTGGTTTAAGGACATTAGACAAATGTATAAAGAAAATTAATTAGTTGAATAAAATTATGGCGATGTTTTTAAAACATCGCCATAATTTTATATATGATTAAAGCTATAAAAAACACTACTATACTTATCACCGTAAACCATACAACTATATTTTGTATTGGCTTATTTACTTCTTTCCCCATAATCTCACTGTTGTTTGTTATTATAATCATATATATAAGAATTACAGGCACTATCATAGAGGCTAAAGCTTGAGCTAAAATTACCAAATTTACAAGAGAATTCTTGCTTAACAAAACAAAAACCCCACTTATAACTAGAATAAATGTAAATATTATATAAAATAGTGGCGCTTCTTTACAACTTTTTTCAAATCCATTTTCTAATGCAAAAGCATCACATATTGCAAGGGTTGCAGCTAATGGGATTAATGCTAATGTTATAATTGCAAAACTTAATATTCCCATACCAAATATATATTTAGCATACTTTCCAAAGGCCTTTATAAAAATCTCCCCTAGATTCTTATCACTTATGGCAATTTCTCCTCCCCTTTGAAAACTTTCAATCCCTACAATCATAATAAGTAACGTCATTAAAAACATTATTAAAATCCCTATATATATACCTATCTTTTGTTCTCCATATTCCTTCAGACTCAAATCTTCCTGAACTAAATAAGATTGAAGATGAAACATCATGTAAATTGGAATGGAAGCTCCTATTATACTTAAACAATAGTATATATAATCACTTTGCCAAAAATCTATGTTTTGCATAGAATTAATTATAACTTTACTTGAATTATTAAAATCAACTGCTGAAATTATATATACAATAAATATAATGCTTAATAAAAAAAATATATTTTGAACACTTCCATAGTATCTCTTAACTATCGTAAGCCATATGAATATAGAAATTATGATTATAGCTATATACTTATTTATACCCATAAGGTCTAAACCTATCAAGCATGATCCAAAGCTTGAAATAGTCAAAAATATACTTGATATCAAAACCATAATCATAGCAAAAAACGCCGGTTTTGCTCCATACCATTCCCTTATAAGATCTGCAAAACTTTTACCAGTTACCTTTGCCATTCTTATATTCATTTCTTGTATAAATAAAAAACTTATTGCCAGGAATATAATAGGCGGAAATAATCTATAACCATATTTAAATCCCCCATTTATATAGGTAATTATTTTTCCACCATAACTTGCAGAACTAATAACAATTAATCCTGCAATTATAGTAGATACTGTGGACAATGTTTTATTCTTAGATTTTTTCATAACAACCACTACTCCTTAAGTAAAGTTGTCAAATTTCCACTATATAAAACATACTCATTATGAAGAGCTCTTGTAAGGACAACATATAAGAGTCTTTTATCCAACTCATCTTCTTTATAGTTTTCATCATTTCCATTTATAATTATTGAACAATCAAACTCCAGTCCCTTGGTCATATAAGATGGAATTATTATCTTTTCTGAATTTACTCTTTTATCCTCTTCATTTATAATCTTCCACCCCTCTATGCCATGTATATCAAACATATTTTTTATATTTTCACATTCCTGTGAGTCCTTTCCTATAAGTGCAATGGTTTTTCTGTTTTCTTCGTTCATTTTATTTTCAATGCTTTGGATTATATCTACGAATCCATTATAATCATCATACTTAATAATTTCCGGTATCATTCCATGTCTTAATACAGGTTGGGCTGGCTTCAAGCTATTTTGCTGTTTTTTAAGTACTATATTTGCAAAATTAACTATTTCAACTGTAGAACGATAACTTTGAGATAATGCCACATAATTTGCATCTCCATCGTATACAAATTCAATGAGTCTTTTCCAATCATCTATTCCCTTATAATAATAAATGCTTTGGCCTGTATCTCCAACTATTGTAAATGAATTATTTGATACCATAGACTTTAAAACATATAATTGAAACAAGCTATAATCCTGAGCTTCATCTACTACAATGTGCTTAAACTTATCTTCTTCGCTTACTCCCTCTAAATTAAATTTCAAGTATAAAAGAGCAGCTAAATCATCACTATCTACAAAACCCTTCTCAAAGTTTCCTTCTGATTCTTTTTTCATTTTTTCCCAAATATTTTTAGGAATTTTACCTTCTGTAAGCTTTTCATAAATTTCTTCTTCAAATAAACCTAAGTATACTTTATTTATATTTATTTTACCTAAATCACTAAAGTAATTTTTTATTATCTTTTTACTATCTGCTTTAATTTTTCCCTTCAAATTATCTCTTTCTTCATATGCTGCTTTAATTTGATTTCTCTTTTCTTCCCCTTCAGGCATTTCTCTTAATTCTTTAAATAAAAATTCATATTGCGCATCAATTATTGCATGTATGTTTTTTACTTTCCCATCTAGCTGTTTATTAAAGTAACTGTTTATTTCTTTTTTTCTTTGTTCCATAGGAAGATGCTTTAATCCCTCTAAAAATAACTTTTTTATATCTTTTCCTCTAAAAAGAGTGTATTCACAAACCTCTATGTCTTCATAATCTAAATTATTCAATTGAATATATTTTATATATCTATCAATTACATTTTTAAAGAGAATACTTCCCTTCACCTTACTTACTGTGGTTATAAACTCTGCTTCTTTATCCATGTTGTTTTCAATTACATAAGCAAGTTTCTTATCTTTATTATATACTTCAAGTTTAGTTTTTAATATCTTTAAAGCAAGTTCTTCATATGTGAACTGATTTACCTTCCCTGCCCCAAGGTTTGGAAGCACTTCCGATATATAATCTAAGAATAAATTATTAGGTGCAACTACAAGCACATCTTCACCAGTGATATTTTTCTTGTACTTATATAAAAGGTATGCAAGTCTATGCAGTGCCACAGTAGTTTTACCCGAACCTGCTGACCCCTGCACTATAAGTGACCTATTCTTTTCACTTCTTATTATGTCATTTTGCTCTTTTTGTATTGTAGCAACTATATCTTTAAGTTTTTTATTTGCACTTTCTTCCAAGTTTATTCTTAAAAATTCATCTTGAAGAGCTTCTTCACCATTTTCACTTACCTTTAATATGATTTGATTAGCTCCTTCATCAAAGGCATCCTTAATTTTACCACCCTTTATTAAGAACTTTCTCTTTAAAGATAATTCCCCCTCAATTTCGCCATATGGACCATAGTAAGAACTCTTTCCTTCAGTACCACTATAATACAAATCTGCAATTGGGGCTCTCCAATCTATTACCTTTTCTTCTTGCTCTTTTTCATCATTTAATCCAATTTTACCTATATAAAAACTTTCTGCATCCCTAAGTCTTTCTCTAAAATCTATCCTTGCAAAATATGGTGCTCCTTTTACTTCTTTGTAATTTTTTGCCTTTTCTTTATTTGCTTCTTGAATATGAATTGCAGTATCAAGTTCAAAGCTATATTTACCTTTAGATTCTTTTTTAAGCTTTTGAACCTTTTCATTAAACTCTTTAACATTACCTTCTAAATATTTTATTTCATCTTTAAGCCAGTTTTTTGTTTCTTCTAGCTTTTCCTTTTCACCTTGTAATTCTTCTGGATGTATTGCCACTCTAGTATGCCTCCAATCATTAACTTATGTAAAATTTTACTATAATTATATTATATAACAAAATTTTATGATAATACACTTAAGAATTTAAGTCAAATTAATAAAGGCCAGCTTAAAGCTGGCCTTTATCAAAAATTATTATTTATTATTAATTATACTCATGGCATCATCAATAGTAATAGTTTGCTGTTCGCCTGTGCTCATATTTTTTAGTGTAACCTTATTTTGATTTATTTCATCAGAACCTATAAGTATTACATAAGGTATATTAAGCTTATCCGCATAACCGAACTTTTTACCTACCTTACCATCCTCAAAATAAATTTCACATACTATTTCATTTTCTCTTAAATCACTAGCAACCTTTATAGAATGTTCTATACACTCATCTCCCATAGGAATAATAAGTGCTTGTGACAAAGTTGATGAAGCATTTTCTCCTATTATATTAGCTTCTCTTAGCTGATAAAATAATCTTGTAAGGCCTATAGATATTCCTACTCCTGGAAGCTTTTGCTCAGTATAGTATTCTGCTAAGTTATCATATCTTCCACCTGAACACACACTTCCTATTTTAGGATAATTATTTAGTATAGTCTCATATACGGTACCTGTATAATAATCAAGACCTCTTGCTATAGTTAAATCTATGCTAAAGTTATTTTCAGGAACTTTAAAACATCTTATATAATATACAACTTGAGATAATTCTTTTAATCCTTCTTTAAACTCATCATTTTCTATATTAAGCTCTTCTAAGGATTTTAACATTTCATCATTGCTGCCCTTTATTTGTATAAACCCTATTATCTTATTTACTCTTTCCTCATCTAAACCTAAAGACTTTAGCTCTTCTATTACTGCATCCATTCCTATTTTATCAAGCTTATCTATAGTTCTTAAGATTTCTGCCTTATTATCAACATTTAAGGATGCAAAAAAGCCATTTAATACTTTTCTATTATTTATATGTATAGTAAAATCTTCAAAACCAAGTTCCTTAAATGTAGAATATATAACACTTGGGATTTCTGCATCATTTATTACGTTTAATTTCCCATTTCCTATTATATCTATATCACATTGATAAAATTCTCTAAAACGTCCTTTTTGATTTCTTTCTCCCCTATATACCTTTGACATATGATATCTTCTAAAAGGGAAAGTCAAATCGGAAAAATGCTGCGCTACATATCTTGCTAGTGGCACAGTTAAATCAAATCTTAAAGATAAATCTGTATCCCCTTTGGTAAATCTATATATCTGCTTTTCTGTTTCTCCGCCACCCTTGGCAAGAAGTATTTCAGATTTTTCTATAGTTGGAGTATCTAATGGAATGAAGCCACACTTTTCATAGTTATGTCTTATGGTATCCATCATTTTATTAAAAAGTATTTGATCTGCAGGAAGTAACTCCATAAATCCTGGCAGTATTGAAGGCTTTACTATATTTTTAGCCATTTTTATCCCTCCATATACTTTAGTATGATAAATTATGAATATTTTACACTATCGCAGGCAAAATTTCAAATATTTTCTAAATATTTTTTATCGTCATATCGTATTATAGCACATTTTTATTTAATAGTTACCACATTGTAAAGAAAAACTTGTATTTAAAAAATTGCAAGTTTTCTCAAAAATATATATAATATAAGCATTATACTAATATTAAACGTAGGAGCTGATTTAATGCTATTCTTTGGTAAAAAAACTGTTGATGATAAAATTATTCAAAGCCTGTCGAACTTACTTGATAAATATGAAGATGAATTTAATAAATGCTTTATTCCTAAGGATGCTTTTGTAACATTGTATTTAGGCGGTTCAGATTTACTAGATAATCAAATAAATAAAGAGCTTAAGGAATTTAACTTCCACGAGTTAAATTATAAAAATAAAAATCTTTCAGATGTTTTAGATGAAAATTCTAAAATGAGAAAATCCTTTTTTGTTGCTTTAAACAATATAAAACAAAATCAAAATTTATTTTATAATAATGCTCTTTTAGATTTTTTAAAAGATAACGGAAAAGTTTTTTTAGGGAATTATCTTGAAGGATTTAAGAAGGAAGCAAAAGGATACCATAAGCATGTACAAAAGGGGAAACTAAAAGACGGACGACATGTATTTGTATGGATTCAAGATGAAAAGCTTCATTTATTAGATAACTTATTTGTGTATATAACTCCATTAGCAATAGATATAGAAAATATTGTTCGATTCTATGAAGAAGATAATGAAAGTTTTGCAGGTACTATACTGGAGTATATGGATAACGGAGAAATTAAAAAATTAAAGTTTAATTTATCATCCTTTCCTGCACTAAAACAAATACTGCCATTTAAAGCAGAAAACAAAGAATAAAAAGTTGCTTACGCAACTTTTTATTTAATCTCTAGTCGCTAATCACTAATCATTAACCTGTTTTTTACTAAACATGTGAAGATTAGCGATTGGTGACTGTTATTAAAGTACCTTTTTTAATTTGTCAAACCCATATTCTTTAATGTATGTTTGATTGTTTTCATCTCTTATTAAAAGCTTTACTAGATCATTTTTAATTTTTAATACTTTACCTTTTAATTTACTTCCTATAATATTTACTGGTGCTCCGTAAGTAAGCTCTTTTAAATTATTGCTATTGCAGTACTCACATTTCTCTGAATCTTTTAATATCCTTTTGCAATCCTTACAATAATATAACTTATCCATGATTAACCCCTCCACCACTTTTTGTACATTCGTATATTTTATACTAATATATATTTATACTTAAGTGATTTAGAATATGACTACTTCTAGAAATATTACGACGGTTTTTAATGTTAAATCTTCCGTATAGGTTCTGCATTTAAGAAAGCGTTCACTGCGCAAAGAAGCTCTAATACCTCTCAATTTAAAGCAGCTAAATTTTCTAAACTCACTATCGTTCAAACAGTAGAAAATTCTTAACGTTGCTTTAAATTAAGAAATAAAGAGCTTCTAATTGCTTGTTCAATGCTTTCTACAATGCAGAACCTATACTAAATTTAACATTAAAAACGTCTTCATCCACACTGTTGAAGAAGGGCTGATAAGCCCGAAGACCGATAGGTCGGAAAATATTAATAATACAACTTTTTATTAAGAACCTTTTACCATACTCTCATATCTTTAATTTATAAATTAAACTTTTTCATTTATTGCGCACAAGTTCTTGTAACCTCCAGGACTGCCGCCCTAAAAGATATTTATGCGCTAAGTCCTAAAATTTTTTAGAGATTCAGTTAGCTGAATTTCTTCCTTCAGCAGTTCACATGAAAAACTTTTTAATGCTCTGGGGCATAGAATTTTCATCGTAGAAGGTATTGAATGAGCATTAGAACAGCTTTATTTACAAATTTAAAATACCGTTAAGAGCAGGCTACTGTCTGAGCGACAGCGAGTTTATGCTGCTTAGGGATTTTAAATTTATAAATATTAGCCGCTCTTCGCGAAATGAACGCCTTCCTAGATGAAAATTCTATACGACCCAGAGCATCAAAAATGTCGTAATATCCTTTTAGGTTAAGTAAAACTTAATAAGTGCTGGTATTTCCCTAATAAATCCATAACGTTCATGATTGATATAGTCATTTACAAACACTCCAGAAAAACTTGCATGAATTCCTACTCGTTTTGCCATAAGTGAGGCTCTCTTGAGATGATATTTATTGGATACTACTATAGCAGAATTAAAGCCCTTGTCTTGCATTATTTCCTTAGAATTCTTTAAATTCTCCATGGTACTAGTGGACTTATCTTCTTTTATTATGTACTTTTCATCCATTCCAAGCTCTATTAAGTATCTTTTTACCGCTTCAGCTTCTGAAATTTCTTCTCCGTCTCCCATTCCTCCTGATGCAATTATATAATCTGCATATCCTTCCTTATATAATCTAAAAGCTTCTTCCGTTCTGCTTCTTAAAAATGGGCTTGGGGTTTCTCCGTAAACACTGCATCCAAGTACTATTACGCAATCAGACTTCTGAGCCTTAGAAAACTCTCCAAATTTATAAATTTGTATACCAATAATCACAACAAAAATCATAATTAATAAAACTATGCTTATACCTATCTTTATAACCATTTTCATTTCCTATTACTCCTTATATATTTCGATAAACCAAAAGTGCATCATGAAAAATATAACAATTGCCTTAAGGATAAAATTCATTTTAATTCTTATTCCACTAAGCATTCCTCTAAAACCTCTAAATCATTTATAGTAATAGAATTTTTATCATAATCAATTATTCCTTCATCCTTCATATTCATCATTTCTCTTGAAAGTGATGGACGAGGAATTCCAAGTTCTTCAGACATTTCTTTTCTATTTACTTTTAACTTAATGTGAAGACTATTTTGTTTTCTATGTTCTTCCAATATGAAGCTTGCAATTCTTTGCCTTATATTTTTATAAGATAACACTTTGACTTTCTTATTAAGCATAAGTATCTTGTTAGATAATAAACTCATAAAGCTATTTAGAACTATATTATTTTCACTGCATATTTTAAGCAATTGTTCCTTAAATATAAAAAGCACTTCACTTTTTTCTGTTGAAGTTATAGTAGCTGGATACTTGTGAAAATTAGAAAATATTATAGCTTCTCCAAATATTCTATTTGGTTGGAGTCTGTCCATAGTTACAGTTTTACCAGATGCAAATATTCTACTAATTTCAATCTTACCTTTTATTACTATTCCTATACTATTACAGTCATCTCCTTCAATAGCTATTACATCACCTTTATTATAACTGCTAATCTTAAATGTATTTTTACCTAATATATTTTCTAACTGCTCTCCATTCAAATTTTTAAATAATATACATTGTTTAAGTACTGGTAATACTTGTTTCATATTCTTCTCTCCTAAAATATATACTAAATTTTAACTTGGTTTCATGTGTTACAGATTTATAATTCTAATTCTAATATAATAAATTTATGAAATCAATTGAAAACAGGATATCTAAGATTAAAACGATATAAATTTTATGTAAATTCAAATAAATAAATTATCTAGGAGGATTATACTATGAAAAGAAAAATAGTTCATATACATGAAGATAAATGTAATGGATGCGGATTATGTGTAAAGGCTTGCCATGAAGGTGCAATAGAACTTATAAATGGAAAAGCTAAACTTATAAGTGATGAATACTGTGATGGACTTGGGGACTGTCTTCCAGAGTGCCCAACAGATGCAATTGAAATAATTGAAAGAGAAGCTAAAGAATATGATGACGAACTGGTTAAGCAAAAGATAGCTGAAAAAAAAGCTAATGAGGAAGCTAAAAATAGCTTAATTCCTGATATGCCATGTGGATGCCCTGGAAGCGCTGCAAAGCTTATACAAAGACAGCCTAAAACTATGAAACCAAAGGCTCTTCCTATGATGATGGCTGAAAATCTAAATTCAACGTTAAACTCAGAGCTTAGACAATGGCCCGTTCAATTAAAATTGGTAAACAGCAAAGCTCCTTACTTAAATGGCGCTAACCTTTTAGTTGCCGCTGATTGTACAGCTTATGCTTATAAAAATTTTCACGAAGACTTCATAAAGGATCACATAACAGTTATAGGATGTCCAAAACTTGATGATAACAAATACTATGAAGAAAAGCTAGCTGATATGCTTAAGAATAATAATATAAAAAGCATAACTGTAGTTAGAATGGAAGTGCCTTGCTGTGGTGGAATTGTATCTGCTGTTAAAAATGCCATGTTAAAATCAGAGGTAATAGTACCATACAGAGAAGTTATAATTTCAACAGATGGAAATGTAATTTAGTTAATAGTTAATATTTATTGAAGAAATTTCACTAAGGTGAAATTTTTTCTTTTATCACGTTTAAGTGACATTTTTAATGTTAAAACATATGAGTATGGGATTTTCATCGTAGAAAGCATTGAATAAGCATTAAAAGGTCTTTATTTCTGACCTTAAAATATCGTTAAGAACCTTCTATTGTTTGAGCCGAGCGAGTTTAGAAGGTTTAGATATTTTAAAGGACAGAAATATTAGACCTTTTTTGCGAAACCAACGCTTTCCTAGATGAAAATCCCATACTTTTGTTTTAACATTATCCTAAAATGTCTCATCTTTTATTTAGGGAGTATTGTAAATCTTATTATAAATAGCGCTGCTAAAACGTAAACTATTGGATGAACTTCTTTTCTTCTTCCAGTTACTATTTTAACTATTGGATAAAATATAATTCCTGCTGCTATTCCATTTGCTATGCTGTAGGTAAATGGCATAATTGATATTGTAAAGAATGCAGGTAATGCTTCTGTAAAATCATTAAAGTTTATGTTAGTTACAGCACCCATCATTAGTACACCAACTACTATCAAAGCTGGAGCTGTTGCTTCTGCAGGAACTATCCCAACAAGACCTGTAAAGAACATTGCAACCAAGAACATGATAGCTGTTACTACAGAAGTAAGTCCAGTTCTTCCTCCTTCTGAAATACCTGCAGTGGATTCTACGAAAGTTGTAACAGTACTTGTTCCAAGTAATGCTCCTGTTGTAGTAGCTACTGCATCAGAAAGTAATGCCTTATCCATATTTTTCATTTTTCCGTTTTCATCTAACATATTAGCCTTTTGAGCTGTCCCAACCAATGTTCCAATTGTATCAAACATATCTACAAGGCTGAAGGATATAACAACCATAAGTACATTTAAAATAGCTTTAAATAATCCATGTTGTCCTATATTTAATAATCCTGGCAAGTCTAATTTAAAGAAAGTATGACTTAAAGAAGGTGGTGCACTCACAAGATGAGCTAATGGAACAGTTTTTGTAACTCCTAGTGGAATACCTATAATTGTAGTTAATAAAATACCTATAAGTATAGCACCTTTTATATTTCTAGACATAAGTATTGCTGTTATAGCAACTCCAATCAAAGTAAGCATAGTGTTTGGTGACATAAAGTCTCCAAAACCTACTAAAGTTGCTGGATTTGCTACTATTATTCCGCCACTTTTAAATCCTATTAAAGCTATAAACAATCCAATTCCACCGGAAATTGCAAACTTTAGATTAGTAGGTATTGCATCAACTATTGCTTCACGTACATTAGTTAAAGTAAGTATTAAAAAGAATATACCTGAAATAAATACCGCTGCTAATGCTTGCTGCCAAGTATATCCCATTCCAAGACAAACACTAAACGCAAAGAATGCATTAAGTCCCATTCCTGGTGCTTGAGCAAAAGGAACATTTGCATATAATCCCATTATAAACGTACCAACTGCTGCAGAGATACACGTAGCTGCAAAAACTGAAGCAACCATTGGATCATTTAGAGCACTAAGTCCTGCCTTTACTGCTGCTTCCCCTAAAAGCCCTTGTGTATTCATTCCTGCTTGCATAAGTATTCCTGGATTTACGAATATTATATAGGCCATTGTTATAAAAGTAGTGATACCTGCTATAATTTCAGTTTTTACATTAGTTCCATTTTCACTTAGTTTAAAAAACGAATCTAAAAAACCTTTAGGTGGTTCCTGACCGTATCTTTCTTCTTTTGACTGTTGCATTATTTAGCCCTCCTTATAATCACCTTATAATCTTCTTATCATTACGAACAATATGTTATAATTTCTAATCTAATATTAACATTATTTTTATTACCTGTCAACATTACTTTTTAATTTTATTATTATTATTCGTATATATAGTATTTTTTGCAGGTAATTTAATAGATATTGTTCGTAAATAAACAAAAGCTTCCAATGTAGTTAA
>NZ_JMFY01000050.1:0-11656 GCF_000765165.1 Clostridium sp. HMP27
TAAAGGCTTATTTTTATAATAACTTTTTGACTTTTTTTTGACTAAAGCCTGATAAACTATAAATGAAATTTTAAATCTTTAGAAAATTAAAATAATAAATAATGTAAGGGGGAAAAGGGCATGGAAAAATCAAAGGTCAAAGCTCATATTAGATGGTCTATATTTATACCGATGAGCGTAATACTTTTAATTGCAATTATTACAGGGGTGGTAGCACCAGAGCAATTTTATAATGCACAAAATAAAATAGTTCAGTTTGCGTTTGAAGATTTCGGATGGTTGTTCCAAATATCTGGTAACTTATTTTTGTTTATTTGTATTTTTTTTATGTTTTCTAAGTATGGCGATATAAAATTTGGAGGACCTGATGCAAAACCTACGCTTAAGTATTGGGATTGGTTTGCAATAACACTTTGCGCAGGTATAGCTACTGGAATATGCTTTTGGGGAATTGCAGAACCAATAACTCACTTTATGAACCCTCCAAAGGAATTGGGACTAAAACCAGGAAGTGAAGCTGCTGCAAATTTCGCTATGACCACATCATTTATTCACTGGACGTTTATTCCATATGCCATGTATGCAATAGCAGGTTTAGGTATAGCTTTTTGTGTGCACAATATGAAACTTCCATATCAAATAAGTTCATTGCTTTACCCTATTTTTGGGAAAAAGGTTTATGGAACTGTAGGAGCAGTAGTAGATAATATTTGTATGTTTGCAATGGTAGGTGCTGTAGCAGCAGTACTTGGAGTTGGAGCTATGCAAATGGGAAGTGGGCTTAATGTACTTACAGGTATACAAACAGGAAAAACTCTATGGGTTATATTGTTAGCGCTTTTAGTAGTAGCATATATATTCTGTAGCTGGACAGGCCTTACAAAGGGTATAAGATGGTTATCAGATAAAAACTCAAAAATATATCTATTCTTAATGGTATTTATATTAGTTGTTGGACCAACTACATTTATATTAAAAATGGGAACACAAGGAGTAGGGGATTTTATTCAAAATTACTTTACAAGAACTCATTACTTAAGTCCCATTGAAGGTTCAGAATGGCCAAGATGGTGGCCTATATACTATTGGGCAATATGGCTTGCATATGCTCCAATGGAAGGAATGTTCTTTGCTTCGCTATGTAAAGGAAGAACTATAAGAGAATTTATAATTGTAAACCTAGTTTGTCCTGCAATATTTGGTATAGTTTGGTTTGCTGTATTTGGAGGAGCTGCAATAAATGTTCAATTAACTGGTGGTGGATTATGGGAAGCTATACAAAAGGGTGGATTAGAAGCCTCAGTATTTGCGTTCTTAAGCCATTATCCACTTTCTAAGGTTATTTCTTGGATTTTTGTAATAACTATATTTATTTCAATAGTAACACTTTGTGATTCTATGACTTCAACAGTTGCATCTTTAACAAGTACTGCATACAATGACGAGAACCAAGAAGCACCAGGATCACTTAAGATATACTGGGGAATTGCAATGGCTTCTATGGCTATAATAAACATTCTATGTACAGGTGGAGGGAAAATAACAGGAATAGATGCCACAAAGCAAATATCAACAGTTGCAGGATTTCCAATACTATTTTTGATGTTAATTATGGCTTATTGTACAGTTAGAATAATAGTTAAAAGTGAGAAGTATGATGTAGTTTGTCATCCTGAAACTGCTCAAGTAGAAGAAATTGTATTAGAATCAAAATCTAATGGAGAAACATTGTAGTAGATAAACAATAAATGATTTAGTTAAAAGTCGGCTAAGGCCGACTTTTAACTAATACTTTATTTTATAAAAGAGGTAATGACCTTGGGCTGTATTAAAAGATTGAAGGGAGAGTTTTAACTATGAGGGAAAAGACAATAGTGTTGAATGGTAAAGATTTAACTATAGATGATCTTAGTAAGGTTGCAAGGGAAGGTTACAAAGTAGAGATAAGTGAAGAAGGAAAAAATAAGTTGCTCCAGTCAAGAAAGCTTGTATTTGAGTTAGCAGACAGCAATATTCCTGTATATGGATTTAATACAGGGGTGGGCTGGAACAAGGATAAAAGAGTGTTCAAGGACTTCTTCCAAGAGTACAACACAAATTTAATACGTGCTCATTGTGTAGCAGTAGAGCCTGAGGCAAGTATTGAAGAAGTTAGGGCAGTAATGCTTACAAGGCTTAATACCTTGCTTTGTGGTTGTACGGGAATTCAGCCAGAAGTGGCTTTGATGTATGGAGAAATGCTAAATAGAAATGTAACACCAGTTATGCCAGAAAGAGGGTCTGTAGGAGAAGCAGATATAGCATGTTTATCTCATATAGGGCTTACAATGCTTGGTGAAGGAGATGCCTACTATAATGGAGTTAAAATGCCAGCAAAGGAAGCACTAGAAAGGGCAGGGCTAAATTCTGTAACATTAGGGCCTAAAGATGGACTTGCAATTGTAAGTTCAAATGCTCTAGCAGCAGGAGAAGGTGCATTAGTAGTAAAAGATGTAGAGGATTTACTGGACATTGCAGATATAGTATATTCATTATCTCTTGAAGGGCTTAATGGAAATACTTCACCACTTGATCCTAAAACTCATGAAGCTAGACCATTTCCAGGACAAAGATATAGTGCAGAAAAAATAACAAAATATCTTGAGGGTAGTTATATTTGGGAACCAGATTGGAAAAAGCCAGTACAAGATCCTCTAAGCTTTAGAGGCTCCGCACATGTGCATGGATCTGTAAGAGATGCGCTTGAATACGTAACAAAATATTTAACGATACAAATGAATTCATCAGATGATAATCCTTGTGTAATATTAGATGAAAGAAGAATGATATCTTGTTCAAATTTTGAACCAACTACTTGGGTACTTGGTTTTGAAATGTTAGGAATTGCGTTAAGTCACTTGTCAAAAGTCAGCTGTTATAGAACTATTAAATTAAGCACTCCTGATTTTACAAAGCTTCCAAGATTTTTATCTCCAGCAGATAATGTAATATGCTATGGAACCATACAAAAGGCATTTACATCATTAGATGCTGAGATAAGACATTTATCAAATCCATCAACTAGTGACTTCTTTTCCGTTGCAGGGGATATAGAAGATCATGCTAATAACTCACCATATGTGGTACAAAAGACTAGAAAAATTGTTGATAATTTAAGATATATATTAGGAATAGAAATGCTTCATGCAGCTCAAGCAATTGACTTAAGAAATGACATTCATCAAGGAAGAGGTACCAAAGTTGCATATGAAACTATAAGAGAAGTTATTCCATTTTATGATAAGGATAGAAATCTAACAGAAGATATAAGGAAAGCCTATGAACTTATAAAATCAAATGAGATTTTAAATAGAGTAAGAGAAGAAATGAACAAAAATAATTAGATAAATATGAATGAAAATATATTCGAAAGTTTCTCAATAAGGTACTAAAGCCAAAAAATATGTATTTTAGACTAACATTAATAATATCTAACTAAATATATTTTTGGGGAGGAATATTAAATGTTAAAGGAAAATAAGATGCCAGTTAAGAGAAAGTTTCAAATGCCAGATGGATTTGTTGTGCTATTCATTTTGGTAGCTATAGTAGCTGTTATGACTTATCTAGTTCCAGCGGGTGAATTTAAGAGAATAACGGCAAATGGAAAAACTATAGTAGATGCAAGTAGCTTTAAATATATAAATCAAACTCCAATAAGTTTTTTTAACTTTTTTAAGGCTATTCCATTAGGAATTCAAGCAGCTTCTCAGTTAATTATAATGATTCTAATAATAGGGGGAGCTATCAGGGTATTTGATGGAACAGGTGCTATAAAAGCATCATTATTCAAACTAAGGCAAGCCATGGGTGAGGAAAAAGGTTCAGTAGTTTTAGTGGCTATAATAATATTTTTTGGTTGTCTTGGGGCATTTCCAGGAATGCTTGAGGCAGCCATACCTTTTGCACCTTTGTGCGTAGCTATATCATTAGAACTTGGATATGATGTTTTGGTTGGAATATACATTGCTCTTGTATCGATTGTAATAGGGTGGTCAGCAGGATGTACTAATCCCTGGACTACAGGGATAGGTCAAAGCTTAGCGCAGCTACCTATGTTTTCTGGATTAGGTTATAGATTGATAGTATTTATAGTATTTATGGGAGTGGCTATTTTATTTATTGTAAGGTATGCCGGTAAAATAAAAAAAGACCCAACAAAAAGCATAGTATATGGAATGAATTTAGGACATTTAAATGTAAGTAATAATGGTGAAGAAATAGAGTTTACTTTAAGGCATAAAATAGTATTATTAGTTTTTGCTGCAACTATAGGAATTATAGTATATGGCTCCATACAGTGGAAATGGGGAATGATTGAAATGTCAGCTGTGTATATTATAGGAGCTATAATTGGAGGAATATTTGCAGGTTATAGTGCTAATAAAATAGCTAGTGAAATATTAGAGGGTGGAAGAGCTATATTTATTGGAGCAATGGCAGTAGGATTAGCAAGAACAATACAAGTAATAATGGAGCAAGGACATATATCAGATACTATAGTTCATGGTTTGGCATCTCTATTAAGTGGCATGTCACCAACAGTAAATGCAATAGGGATGTTTATAATTCAAACAATAATAAACTTTTTCGTACCTTCAGGAAGTGGTCAAGCAGTTGTAACATTGCCTATAATGCTTCCTGTTGCAGACTTAATACATCTTAATAGACAAATAGCTATTTTAGCCTTTCAATTTGGAGATGGATTATCAAATTTATGTTATCCAACAGTAGGTGGGTTAATAGCATTCTTGGCATATACAAAAGTTCCATTTAATAAGTGGCTTAAATTTATAATGCCATTTATGACATTAATATGGATTGCAGCTGTAGTAATGCTTATTGGAGCAGTAGCCATAAATTTTGGACCAATGTAAATAAGATTTAAATATAAGGTGATGTTTATAATGTTAAAACATCACCTTATATTACTAACAACATGAATATGAAGCTATTTTGTGACTTTTTTTAGACTTTTAGATGATAACATTAATTTAAATAGTTAATATGAGGGAGCTGAAAAGAGATGCTAATATACTTAAAAGTAAATGAAATTAACCATGAATTAGATATAGATCCAGCTAAAAGGCTACTTGATATATTAAGAGAAGATTTAGAACTTACGGGAACAAAAGAGGGATGTAGTGAAGGGGAATGTGGTGCCTGCACAGTTATAATGAACGGCAAAGCAGTAAATTCATGTACCGTGCTTGGAATACAAGCAAGGGATAAAGAAATATTTACTATAGAATACTTAGAAAAGGATGGGGAACTTGATCAGCTGCAAAAGTCCTTCATAAAAAAAGGGGCAGTACAATGTGGATTTTGCACACCAGGAATGCTTATGTCCTGTAAGGCCCTTCTTATGAAAAATCCAAATCCTACATCTGAAGATATAAAAAGAGCTATAGAAGGAAATTTATGCAGATGTACAGGATATACCAAAATAATTGAAGCAGTTATAGATGCCATTACTGTAGAAAAATAATAAAGCTTTATGGGAGGTAAAATTATGACTATGAAAGCAGAAACTCCAAAGAACTTAGAAGAGCTTAAATCTTTACTTAAAAATATAGATGATAATACTTACTTTATAGCTGGGGGCACAGATTTTATTATAAAGATGAGGGAAAAGGGATTATATAATATCAATGTAATAGATCTTTCAGGAATAGAAGAACTTAAATATATAAAAGAAGAGGATAACTTTTTAAAGATAGGTGCAAACACTACTTTTTCAGAAATAGAATATAACCATACAGTAAATAAATATTTTAAATGCTTAAGAGAATCAGCAGAAAAAGTGGGTTCTACCCAAATAAGGAATACTGCAACTATGGCTGGAAATATAGCAAATGCATCTCCTGCGGCAGATTCCATCCCAGCACTTTTATCATTGGATGCTAAAGTGAAAACCATAAACAAATTTGGACAAGAGAATATTAGGGAACTGGATGATGTAGTAATAGGATTAGAAAAGAATAATTTAAAACTTGGAGAAATTATTACTGAAATATTAGTTCCTTTAAAATATAAAGAATATAAAACCTCATTTGTAAAGATAGGAAGTAGAAGTACTGTAACAATTTCAAAATTAAGTATTTCGGTATCACTGAAATATGAGGACAGGATTAAAGATGTAAAAGTAACAATAGGGTCACTAGGGCCTAAAGCTTTCAGGTCTAAAATAGCTGAGGAATTATTAGAAGGCAGAGCTTTTACAAATAATCTTTTAGAAGAATTTAAAAATGTTCTTCAAAAACAAGTAGACCTGTCCATACCTACAAGGCAATCGAGACCTTATAAAAGAGAAGCAATAAGGGGACTTGCCGAGAACGTCTTTAGAAATATATTTGA
Organism: Clostridium sp. HMP27; assembly: GCF_000765165.1. Lineage (NCBI taxonomy): Bacteria > Bacillati > Bacillota > Clostridia > Eubacteriales > Clostridiaceae > Clostridium > Clostridium sp. HMP27. The sequence continues at coordinate 6,397 of NZ_JMFY01000050.1, forward strand.
ATAACGGGATGGTGATAATATGGCAGAGGAATTTAGATATATAGGAAACTATGTTCCAGTACATGATGTAAATGAAAAGGTGACAGGAAAATTAAAATATGTAAGTGATATGAAACTTGAAGGTATGCTTTATGGAAAACTTTTATTAAGTGATGTAGCTCATGCAATAATAAAAAGTATAGATATAGATGAAGCGGAAAAGCTGCCTGGGGTTGTAAAGATATACACACATAAAAATACACCTAAAAATTATTATAATTCACATAGATGGTATGAAGCTTTAGAAACGATAAAAGACGAGTTAATGTTTGATAGTGAAGTAAGATTTGTAGGAGATAGAGTAGCGCTTGTAGTTGCTAAAGATAATCTAGCTGCTGAAAGAGCAGTTAAGCTCATAAAAGTGGAATATGAGAGACTTCCTGTAGTTGTAGACCCTAGGGAAGCTCTTAATAAAAATTCCTTTAAAATTCATGAAGAAAATAATAATCATGTAATGGATAAGAAAATTGAATATGGAGATAGCAGAAGAGCCTTTGAAAAAGCTGATTTAATAATTGAGGACACTATAATTACACCTAAAATACATCATGCAGCTATGGAAACTCATTTGGCAATAGCTAAAATAGATGAATTTAATAATATAATAATTTATTCTCCATGCCAGGAGGTTTTCCAAAGCCAGCTTGTAGTGTCTGATGCACTTAATATACCTAAAAGAAAGATAAGGGTAATAAAGTCACCTATGGGAGGTTCCTTTGGTGGAAAAACTCATCCTATAGTAGAACCAATATGTGCCTATGTAGCCTTAGACTTAAAAAAACCTATTAAAATTCAAATGGATAGAAATCAAACTATAGTAGGCAGCAGAACAAGACATAATGTTATAGGAAATGTGAAAACTGCTGTGACAAAGGATGGAGATATTTTAGGAAGAGAAATTGAAGTGATAGTAGATACTGGAGCATATTTTACAAATGGAGATGCACTTTGTATGTCCATGGGTAAAAAACTATCTAGGCTTTATAGAATAGAAAATCAAAAATACACAGCTCATGTGGTATATACAAACACCCCTATAGGAGGAGCCTGCAGAGGATATGGAGCACCACAAATACATGCTATTACTGAAATAAATATAGATAATACAGCGAGGAAATTAAACATGGATCCTACAGAATTCAGACTTAAAAATCTAGTACATCCCTATGATAAAGATTTAGCTAAGGGAGTGGATTTAGGTAACGCTAGAGTAGTTGATTGTGTAAGTAGAGGGGTAGAAAAGTTTAACTGGAAGAAAAGATGGAGCAATACACATTTTGATGGAAGATATGCCACAGGAGTTGGAATGGCTTGTGTTACCCATGGGAATGGATATTATGGAGCATACCCAGATTTTACTACAGCTACAATACAAATGGATACTGATGGAAGTGTACTTTTGAAGGAAACAGTACATGACTTAGGATGTGGAACTGTAACTGTTATGAGGCAAATAGTAGCGGAAACCTTAGATATGGATATTGAAAAAGTAACAGCACTGGAGGGAGATACTTTTGTAACTCCTTATGATTCAGCAGGAACTCAAGCAAGTAGGGTCACCTATGTAAATGGAGGAGCAGCTAAAAAAGTTTCGGAATTACTTAAGGAAAGAATAAAAAGTTATGCTGCTAAAATACTCGAATGCAGTGAAGAAGATATAGTTATAAAAAATGAAAGGGTATGGAATAGAAACGATGAAGATAAGATTTTAAGTTATGGAGAAATAGTGGTTTTAGCTGAGAAAAAGTTTAGTGATGATATGTCTGTAACTTACACTTATCATTCCCCAGCAAATCCAGGGGTATATGCAGCGGTATTTGCAGAGATTACAGTGGATACTTTAACTGGAATGACTAAAGTTAATGAGATATTAGCTGTACATGATATAGGAAGAGCTATAAATAAAACCTTTGTAGAGGGGCAAATACAAGGAGCGGCACAAATGGGCATAGGTTATGCTTTGACAGAAGAAATAGAAATAGATAACAATGGAAGAATTAAAAGTAACAGCTTTAGTAAATACCATTTAATAAATGCTCCAGATATGCCTAAGGTAAATATGGATTTAATTGAATATCCAGATGAATACGGCCCCTATGGTGCAAAGAGTGTTGGTGAAATTGCAACAAATGGAATAGCTCCAGCTATTATAAATGCCATAAATAATGCTCTTAAGTTAAATATAACTGAATTTCCAGCAACCCCAGAGAGAATAATATCTGCTTTAAAAAATAGAAAATAAAGGATATAATTATAATATAAGTAATATTATAACTAAAAAACTGGGGGTTAATTAACATGGAAGCAAGGATAATGGAAGAAGTACTAAAGAAAGTCCATGAAAATAAAAAATGTTCCTTGGCAATGATAACTGAAGTTCAAGGATCCTCTCCGGGGAAAATTAACGCAATGATGGCTGTATTTGAAGATGGTACAACTTACGGAACTATAGGTGGAGGAAAACTTGAATATACAGCTATCAAAGATTCCTTAGAGTGTATGGAAAAGGGTACAAGTAAGGAATTTACTTATGCATTGCAAACCGGTGAGGGGGGCTTGCAAATGGATTGTGGGGGACAAACTAAAGTATTTGTAAAATCTTTTTTACCTACACCTAAACTTTTAATAGTTGGGGGTGGACATGTAGGTATGGAGCTTGCAAAAGTTAGTAAGTTTTTAAATTACTATACAGTAGTATTTGATGATAGAGAAGAATATGCAAATAAAGAAAGATTTAAAGATGTAGAAGAAACCATTGTAGGAGATTTTAAAGAAAACTTAAGTAAATATCACATTGATGAAAACACCTATATAATAATAGTAACCAGGGGACATTTATGTGATGAAATAGCTTTAGAGAGTGTAATTAATTCAAAGGCTAAATATATAGGTATGATAGGAAGTAAGGGAAAAGTTATAAATATGATTAATAGGCTTAAAGAAAAAGGAGTAGATAAAGAGGCCTTAGAGAGGGTATATGCTCCTATAGGGCTAAAGCTTGGAGGCAATGAACCAAATGAAATTGCTATAAGCATATTTGCAGAAATTTTAATGATTAAAAATGGCGGAAGCTTAAAACATATGAAACTTTAAAAATGTCTTCATCCACACTGCTGAAGGAGGGAATTTCGCTTTTGCGAAATTCCTTTAAATTAATACTTATCAAAGAGCTGACAAGCCCGCAGACCGATAGGTCATAAAATATTAATCACCTACTATAATAAGCTTCTTTTTAAACAGCTTCTTAAATTTATCTGAAGCTATTAAGGCTTCATTAATTTCTAAGGAAGAATCATTTTTAGAGTGAAGTTTTAATGTTACGGAGCTTTCATCAATAATAACATCTGCTCGCTCTACATTACCATTTAAACCTCTATCCAGACTTTCTGATATTTGAAGAAGCACTCCTAATTTTTCAATTATTTGTAGTTCTTCTCTTTTTATAAGTTTTTTATGATATGGCTCAGTTAAGACAAAATCATGTTTTCTATGAAGAGCTGCAATATATGCAGAAATCAAAATGTCTTTATGGCAAAGCCCATATAAACTGGAATTTAAAATCATGTAAAAAGAATGTTTATGGTGATTATGATAATCTAAGGTAATACCACAATCATGCAACAGGGAAGAAACTTTTAGTATTTTTGAAAAATCTCTTGGAGCTTTAATTAAACTTTTTAATTGAGTATATAGAGATAAACACATATTCAATACTCTCTCAGCATGAACTATATTAACGTTATAATTTATCATAATATTTCTTAAGGAGAAATCTAATACATCGTCTAATATAGAATTATCTTTTAAAATATAGCTATACAAAATTCCGTCTCTTAAGCCTTTTGAGCTTACATATATTTCAGAAATATTACAGTATTCTATTACAGCATTTACAACAGAAACTGCATTTGGAAATATATCTATTCTATCTATAGAAAGTCCTTTTACCTTCTTTCTAGAGCTTATGGTTTTGCAAACAACAAAATTATATATTTCCTTTACTTGTTCTGGAGTCATTTGATAGTTATGAATTGTATCAAATGGATATTTGATTTTTCTTCTATGTATTTTTGCTATATTTCTTACAGTACCACCAATTCCAACTAACGGAATACCTCTTATATTCTTTATCCAAGGAGCTTTAATAAAAAACTCCTTAATATAATCTTTAAGATGGCTTTCGTTAATCATACACCCCTTGCCAGACAGTTTAAACTTTTCTGCTAGACTTAGTGCTCCAAAAGGAAAGCTTATAGAATTCTTAATTTGTTTATTTCTAACCTCTATAAGTTCAGTGCTTGCACCACCTATATCAATCATAAGACAATCACTAATATTTAAGCTATTTATACCACCTAGGAAATCATAGTAAGCCTCCATATTACCATCAATTATTTCTATATTTATTTGGGTTTCTCTATAAACATTTCGTATAAACTCTTCTCTGTTAGATGCTTTCCTTACAGCTTCAGTGGCTATAGCTATTATTTCATCAACACTTAATTCATCACAAAGCTTCTTGAAAAACCCTAAAGTGTCTATGGCCTTTTTCATTCTTTTAGAACATAAGCTGCCATTTTTATTTATATCTTTACCAAGTCTCACTGTTTCTTTAAACTCATCTATAACTTTAAAATATTCATTATTTATATCCACTATAACAAGTCTTATGGAATTAGAACCTATATCTATAACACTAATTCTTTTCATAATTAGTCTCCTCTCACTAGATATTATTTATATATTATTTGAAAAGATATCATAGTTCAATTCATTTTTATACAATAAGGAAAAAATTTTAAATTTATTTTAAAAAAGGTATTGATAATTAATAGTAATTATTATATAATAATAATTGCAAACAAGAGAACGCAAAATTAAATTAATAATTAAAAATGATAATAACCCCATAAGATGGGATTAGAAATAAAAAAATAGGTAATTTTAGGGAGGATTTTTATTATGAAAAAATTTGTATGTACAGTATGTGGATATATTTATGAAGGAGAAGCAGCACCAGAAAAGTGCCCACAGTGTGGTGTGCCAGCTGATAAGTTTATAGAAAAAGTTGAAGGAGAGTTTACTTGGGCAGATGAGCATAAAATAGGGGTTGCAGACGGTGTTGATCCAGAGGTTATAGAAGGATTAGGAGCAAACTACACAGAAGAAGGAACAGAGGTTGGAATGTATCTTGCAATGTCAAGCCAACATGATAGAGAGG
>NZ_JMFY01000051.1:0-14740 GCF_000765165.1 Clostridium sp. HMP27
TATTGTTCCTATGTTTACATGGGGTTTATTTCTTTCAAATTTTGCCTTTGCCATTTTTTATTTCCTCCTTTATGTTAAACAATTATTTTGATGATGATATTTGTTCTTGTATACTCTTTGGAACTTCTTCAAAATGATCAAATGTCATTGAGTAAACTCCTCTACCCTGTGTTTTTGATCTTAAAGTAGTTGCATATCCAAACATTTCGGAAAGTGGTACAAATGATCTAATAATTTGTGCCCCATTATCCGCTTCCATACCTTCGATTCTACCTCTTCTGGAGTTGATGTCACCAATTACATCTCCCATATAATCTTCAGGAACAGTTACTTCAACCTTCATCATAGGTTCAAGTAATACTGGGTCTGCCTTTGCCATTGCATTTTTAAATGCCATAGAACCAGCAATCTTAAATGCCATTTCAGAAGAGTCAACATCATGGTATGAACCATCGAATAATCTAACCTTAAAGTTAAGAACTTCATATCCTGCAATTATACCAGTTCTTGAAGCTTCTCTTATACCATTATCAATAGGAGATATAAATTCTTTTGGAATAGATCCCCCAACAATAGCATTTTCAAACACGTATTCTCCTTCTGATGGTATCAATTCAATCCAACAATGTCCGTATTGTCCACGTCCACCAGACTGTCTTACAAACTTACCTTCTGCTTTAACAGCCTTTCTAATAGTTTCTTTATAAGCAACCTGAGGAGCACCTACGTTACACTCAACTTTAAATTCTCTTTGAAGTCTATCAACAATTATTTCTAGGTGAAGTTCTCCCATACCTTGAATAATTGTCTGACCTGTTTCCTGATCTGTAAATGTTCTAAATGTTGGATCTTCTTCTGCAAGCTTTGATAAAGCTATACCCATTTTTTCCTGACCAGCTTTTGACTTTGGCTCTATAGCTACAGATATAACTGGTTCTGGGAATTCCATCTTTTCAAGAATGATTGGATTTTTTTCATCACATAGAGTATCTCCAGTTGTAGTATCTTTTAATCCTACTACTGCACCAAGATCTCCTGCACGTAATTCTTCAACTTCTTCTCTATGATTAGCGTGCATTCTAACTAATCTACCAACTCTTTCTTTTTTACCCTTTGTAGAGTTATATACATATGTACCACTTGTCATTACACCTGAATAAACTCTAACGAATGCTAGTTTACCAATGAATGGGTCAGTAGCTATTTTAAATGCTAATGTAGACATTGGCTCTTCATCAGATGCATGTCTTTCCATTTGTTCTCCAGTATCTTCATCATGACCCATTATTGCAGGAATGTCTACTGGTGAAGGCATGTATTTAACTATAGCGTCTATCATCGGCTGAACGCCTTTGTTTTTATAAGAAGAACCACAAATAACTGGAACTATTTTATTAGCTATAACACCTTTTCTTAAAGCATCATTTAATTCTTCAACTGTTATTTCTTCGCCTTCTAAATACTTCATCATTAATTCTTCATCAACTTCTACTATAGCTTCTACCATTGCAGCTCTGTATTCTTCAACTATGTCCTTCATATCTTCCGGAACTGCACTTGTATCCATAACTGTTCCAAGATCATCTTCATATATATGAGCTTCTTGAGTTATTAGATCAACAAATCCCTTGAAGTAATCTTCTTTTCCTATTGGAAGCTGAATTGGAACTGCATTTGCATGAAGTCTTTCTCTCATCATGTTTACAACTCTAAAGAAATCGGCTCCTATTATATCCATCTTATTAACATAAGCCATTCTTGGAACTTTATACTTGTCTGCCTGTCTCCATACTGTTTCAGTCTGTGGTTCAACTCCACCCTTTGCAGTAAGAACTGTAACAGCTCCGTCAAGTACTCTTAGTGATCTTTCAACTTCAACGGTAAAATCTACGTGTCCTGGTGTGTCTATTATGTTTATAACATGATCTTTCCACATACATGTTGTAGCAGCAGATGTTATTGTTATACCTCTCTCCTGCTCCTGAACCATCCAGTCCATGGTAGCTCCACCTTCATGTACTTCACCTATCTTATGAGTTTTACCAGTATAGAATAGTATACGCTCTGTAGTTGTAGTTTTTCCTGCATCTATGTGAGCCATTATTCCTATATTACGAAATCTTTCTAATGGAAACTGTCTTGCCACTGTATTTCCTCCTCTCGTTTTTGCTAACGAAATCAATTTTAAAATTTGAGAAAACTGTCTTGGTAATATACCAAAACAGTTTTATTTTAATATTAGTATCTGTAATGTGCAAAAGCTTTGTTAGCTTCAGCCATTTTATGAGTATCTTCTCTTTTCTTAACAGACGCACCAGTATTATTAGCTGCATCCATTAATTCAGCAGCAAGTCTTTCTCTCATGTATCTCTCGCCTCTTTTTGCAGTTGCTGCAAGGATCCATCTAATACCTAATGTCTGTCTTCTTTCTGGTCTTACTTCCATTGGAACCTGGTATGTAGCACCACCAATTCTTCTTGCTTTTACTTCAAGTAAAGGCATTACATTGTTCATTGCTGCTTCAAACACTTCCATAGGTTCTTTTTGAGTTTTGTTTTGAATTATTTCAAATGCGTCGTAGCATATTTTTTGAGCTACTCCCCTTTTTCCGTCTTCCATTATACTGTTTATAAGTTTAGTAACTACTTTGCTATTGTGCATTGGATCTGGTAACACATCTCTTTTTGCTATATGTCCTTTTCTTGGCACTTTTCTTCCCTCCTTAACAATTAAAAGTTTAAGTTCATCGGTACTCGGCTAAAAACCTTAACCGTAAAGTGCTTTGTACTTCTGCAAATTTATGAATATTTATATATAAACGCCGAAGACACAGCACCAATTTAGTTTAGATTATTTTTGTTTTGGTCTCTTAGCACCATACTTTGATCTGCTTTGAAGTCTGTTTGCAACTCCAGCTGAGTCAAGTGCTCCTCTAACGATGTGATATCTCACACCTGGAAGATCTTTAACTCTTCCGCCTCTTATAAGAACAACACTGTGTTCCTGTAAGTTGTGTCCTATACCTGGAATGTATCCAGTAACTTCATATCCATTTGTAAGTCTAATTCTCGCAACTTTTCTTAATGCTGAGTTAGGCTTCTTTGGAGTAGTAGTCTTAACTACAGTACACACTCCTCTTTTTTGTGGGCATTGCTTTAATGCTGGTGCTGTTGACTTAGTTTCTACCATTTTTCTACCTTTTCTTACTAATTGGTTAATAGTTGGCATTATTACACCTCCTCAATGTATTCGACTAAAATTCTATAAATTAAATTTAAGAATCAGCAACTATTCATTTAGTATAACTGCTGTGGCTGCTCCAACTTCTATGCCACACAGCTTTCCAAGTTCTTTCATAGTGTCAATGTATACTATATCAAGGGAATTATACTGAGCAGCAATTTTAACTTCTTCTACTAACTTATTATCAGCATCTTTAGCAATATATACTCTTTTGCCAGTGCCACTTTTAATAGCTCTCAAAGATTGCTTAAAACCGACAACTTTTTTGCCTTTAAGCCTGTCGATCATTCTTAATCCCCCTTTTGACATATTACAAGAGGTAAAGCTTGTATCTTTACCTCTTCTTTGTAAGCATACAGGTGTATTTTATCACCTTAATTTAATCCTGTCAACATAATTCATGCTAAGCTTTTATTTCATTTGTTAATTCGTCAGCATTCTGTTCTAACCCTTCTGACTCCTTATCTGTACTAAGCTTAACCGATCTATATCTTGTCATTCCAGTACCTGCTGGAATCAATTTACCTATAATTACATTTTCTTTCAATCCTAGTAAAGGATCTATTTTTCCCTTTATAGCAGCATCAGTTAATACTCTAGTTGTTTCTTGGAAAGACGCTGCTGACAAGAATGATTCTGTAGCAAGTGATGCCTTTGTAATTCCTAAGAGAGCAATTCTTCCTAATGCAGGTTGCCCTCCTAAGGCTTCAACTCTTTCATTTTCTTCATTAAAATCAAAAATGTCAATCATTGTTCCTGGTAATAAATCAGTATCACCTGAATCTTCTATTTTAACCTTACGTGTCATTTGTCTTACTACTACTTCAAGATGCTTATCATTTATATCAACACCTTGTAGTCTATAAACCTTTTGCACTTCAGATAATAGATAGTTCTTAACTCCCTTAACACCTTTAATTCTTATTATATCATGCGGATTTACAGAACCCTCTGTAATTTCATCTCCTGCACTTATTACATCACCATTGGCTACTTTCAATCTTGAGCCAAAAGGAATATCATAGCTCATTTCTTCTCCAGATTCATTTACAACTACTACTGTTCTCTTTTTCTTTGTTTCTTCGATTCTTACAGTACCAGAAATTTCTGTAACAATAGCCAATCCTTTTGGTTTTCTAGCTTCAAATAATTCCTCAACTCTTGGAAGACCTTGTGTTATATCTGATCCAGCAACCCCACCAGTATGGAAAGTTCTCATTGTAAGCTGAGTTCCAGGTTCACCTATACTTTGAGCTGCTACTATACCAACTGCTTCTCCAATATTTATTTTTTCAGCAGTTGCCATATTCATTCCATAACACTTAGCACAAACTCCATGTTTGGATTTACAAGTAAAGACTGATCTTATTCTAACTTTTTTAATGCCTGCATTTTCAATTCTATCGGCAACTTTAGTATCCATATAAGAATCTCTATATGCATAAACCTCTCCTGTGTTAGGATCAACTATGTCTTCCCCTGCATATCTTCCAGTAAGTCTTTCTGAAATACTTTCAATTATTTCATTACCCTCTTTAATTTCTGAAACTTCATATGATTCAGTAGTTCCACAATCTTCTTCTCTTACTATAACATCCTGACTAACGTCAACAAGTCTTCTAGTAAGATAACCTGAGTCAGCCGTTTTTAATGCTGTATCTGCATTCCCTTTTCTAGCACCATGTGTAGAAATAAAGTACTCAAGTACATCTAATCCTTCTCTAAATGAAGATCTTATAGGTAATTCAATGATTTTACCAGATGGATTAGCCATAAGTCCTCTCATTCCTGCAAGCTGTTTTATCTGACTCTTAGAACCTCTGGCTCCAGAATCCGCCATCATGAATATAGGATTAAACTTATCTAGATTCGCCATAAGCGCATCTGCTATTTCATCTGTAGTTTTAGTCCATTTTTCTATAACTCTTTCATATCTTTCATCTTCAGATATAAATCCTCTTCTATACTGCTTTTCTATTTTATTAACTACTTCATCTGCTTCTGCTAGCAAAGTCTTTTTGGACTCAGGCACAACCATATCTGCTGTAGCAACTGTAATAGCTCCTATAGTTGAATAATGATATCCCTTTGCCTTTATTTTATCTAACATTACAGATGTTTTAGTTGGACCATGCTTCAGATAGCACTTATTAATTACTTTTCCTAAAGAAGATTTATTAACTAAAAATTCTACTTCTAATTTAAACTTATTCTCAAGAATACTTCTGTCTACAAAACCTAAGTCTTGAGGAATAGCTTCATTAAATATTAATTTACCTGGCGTAGTCTCAATAATTCCTGATTCTACTACTCCATCTTCCTCTTTATACATTCTAACCTTTATTTTAGCATGTATATCTATAGCGCCTACTTCATAGGCCATAATAACTTCATCTTGTGATGAAAATGCTTTTCCTTCTCCATTTACACCATCTTTATCTAAAGTTAGATAATATGATCCTAAAACCATATCCTGTGTTGGAACTACAACTGGCTTACCATCAGAAGGTTTTAATATGTTATGTGCTGCAAGCATCAAAAATCTAGCTTCTGACTGAGCTTCTACAGATAGCGGAACGTGAACAGCCATCTGGTCTCCGTCAAAGTCAGCATTATATGCAGTACAAACCAAAGGATGTAACTTTATAGCTCTACCTTCAACTAATACTGGTTGGAACGCCTGTATCCCAAGTCTGTGTAGCGTAGGAGCACGATTTAAAAGTACAGGATGGTCTGATATAGCTTCTTCTAGTACATCCCAAACTTGAGGTTGAACTCTTTCCACCATTCTTTTTGCACTTTTTATATTATGTGCTAGCGCGCCTTCTACAAGCTTTTTCATTACAAATGGCTTAAATAACTCTAAAGCCATTTCCCTAGGTAAACCACATTGGTACATTTTTAATTCTGGACCAACAACTATAACAGAACGTCCCGAGTAATCTACACGCTTACCAAGTAAGTTTTGTCTAAATCTACCTTGTTTACCCTTTAACATATCAGAAAGAGATTTAAGTGGTCTATTTCCCGGACCCGTAACAGGTCTTCCTCTTCTTCCATTATCTATTAAAGCATCTACTGCTTCTTGAAGCATTCTTTTTTCGTTACGTACAATTATGTCTGGTGCCCCTAAGTCTAGTAGCTTCTTTAATCTGTTATTTCTATTTATAACTCTTCTATAAAGATCATTTAAATCAGAAGTTGCAAATCTTCCACCATCTAACTGAACCATAGGTCTTAAATCTGGTGGAATTACAGGTATAACATCTATAATCATCCAATCTGGTCTATTACCGGATTTTCTAAATGATTCTACTACCTCTAATCTTCTTATTATCCTTACTTTCTTTTGTCCAGTACTAGTTTTTAATCCTTCTTTTAATTCTTTAGAAAGACTTTCTAGCTCTATTTCTGCGAGCAATCTTTTAATAGATTCTGCTCCCATCCCTGCTTCAAAGCTTTCTTCACCATATTTATCAACAGCTTCTCTATATTCTTTTTCATTTAAAAGCTGCTTTCTCAACAATGAAGTTTCTTTAGGATCAAGTACTACATAAGATGCAAAATATAATATTTTTTCTAGTGACCTTGGTGACATATCTAGTATTAGTCCCATACGAGATGGGATACCTTTGAAATACCAGATATGAGATACAGGGGCTGCTAATTCTATATGCCCCATTCTCTCACGTCTTACTTTAGATTTAGTAACCTCAACGCCACATCTATCACAAACTATACCTTTATATCTTACTCTCTTATATTTTCCACAATGACATTCCCAATCCTTTTGAGGTCCAAATATTCTTTCACAAAATAATCCATCTCTCTCAGGCTTAAGTGTTCTGTAGTTTATAGTTTCTGGTTTTTTTACCTCACCTCTAGACCATTCTCTAATTTGCTCAGGTGAAGCCAACCCTATCTGTAGTGCATCAAAATTATTTAATTCAAACAAGGGTATATCCTCCCTTCAGATTAATGTTCATCATTAAAATCGCCTAATTCTAAATCGCTTTGTAACTCATCTAATGGTAAATCATCGAAGTCCTCTAAGTCTATATCTTCATCTATATTGTCATCTTTTAGTTCTTCTATAAGTTCTTCTTCAGGTGGTCCTGGAGCAAATTCCTCAGTTCCCTCTATATTAACATCTAGTTCTTCTAGATCATCATCTATAGATTCTCTTAATTTTATTTCTTCCTTATCATCATTTAATACTTTTACATCCAGACATAAAGCCTGTAATTCTTTTATTAATACCTTAAATGATTCTGGTACTCCAGGTTCCGGAATGTTTTCTCCCTTAACTATTGACTCATAAGTTTTAACTCTACCTACTACGTCATCAGACTTAACTGTTAATATTTCTTGAAGAGTATGTGCTGCTCCATAAGCTTCAAGAGCCCAAACTTCCATTTCTCCAAATCTCTGTCCACCGAACTGTGCTTTACCTCCTAAAGGCTGCTGAGTTACTAATGAATATGGACCTGTAGATCTAGCATGTATTTTATCATCAACTAAATGTGCAAGTTTAAGAATATACATGTATCCAACAGTTACTCTATTATGGAATGCTTCCCCTGTTCTTCCATCATATAATAATGTTTTTCCATCCTCAGTGTAACCAGCCTTAGTTAGGCATTCTAATATTTCAGATTCGGTTGCTCCATCAAATACAGGAGTCGCAATATGCCATCCTAATTCACTGGCTGCCCATCCTAAATGAACTTCAAGCACCTGCCCTATATTCATACGTGAAGGAACGCCTAATGGGTTTAAGCATATTTGCAGAGGTCTTCCATCTGGTAAAAATGGCATATCTTCTTCTGGTAATACTCTTGATATAACCCCTTTATTACCATGTCTTCCAGCCATCTTATCTCCAACAGATATCTTTCTCTTTTGAGCTATATAACATCTAACTAGCTTATTAACTCCCGGTGGAAGTTCATCTCCATTTTCTCTTGTGAACACCTTAACATCTACTATTATACCTGCTTCACCATGAGGAACTCTCAAGGAAGTATCTCTAACTTCTCTTGCTTTTTCTCCAAAGATAGCTCTTAAAAGTCTTTCTTCAGCTGTTAATTCAGTTTCACCCTTTGGAGTAACTTTTCCTACAAGTATGTCTCCTGACCTTACCTCTGCACCTATTCTTATTATTCCTCTTTCATCTATATCCTTAAGTGCATCTTCTCCAACATTAGGTATATCTCTTGTTATTTCTTCTGGTCCGAGTTTTGTATCTCTTGATTCTGCCTCATATTCTTCAATATGAATAGAAGTAAATACATCTTCTCTTACAAGTTCTTCTGAAATCAACATAGCATCTTCATAGTTATAACCTTCCCAAGTTATAAAACCTATTCTAATATTTTTACCTAATGCTATTTCTCCTAAATCAGTTGATGGTCCATCTGCAAGAACAGTTCCCTTTTCAACTTTATCACCTTTACTTACAATTGGACGTTGGTTGATACAAGTACCTTGGTTAGATCTTTTAAACTTTAATAGTTTATAAGTATCAACTCCACCATCTGAATCTCTTTTTACTTTAACTTCATTAGCACTCACATATATAACTGTTCCTGAATTCCTGGACTTAGGAAGAACCCCTGAGTCAACAGCTGCTTTATATTCTATACCAGTTCCTACAACAGGCGCCTGAGGTTTTAAAAGTGGTACCGCCTGACGCTGCATGTTAGAACCCATAAGTGCACGGCTGGCATCATCATTTTCAAGGAATGGTATCATAGCAGTGGCTACAGAAACTAGCTGTCTTGGAGATACATCCATAAAATCTACTTCTGCCTTAGGAACTATGAGTACATCTTCTTTATCTCTTACAGTTACCTTAGAATCAATAAATCTTCCTTCTTCATCTAAAGGTTCATTAGCCTGAGCTATTAAATACTGATCTTCTTCGTCAGCAGTTATATAAATAACTTCGTCAGTTACTCTGCACTCTTTTTTATCAACTTTTCTATATGGAGCTTCTATAAATCCGTATTCATTCACTCGCGCATATGTAGCAAGTGAGTTTATAAGACCTATATTAGGTCCTTCAGGTGTTTCTATAGGACACATTCTTCCATAATGTGAATGGTGAACGTCTCTAACTTCAAAACCTGCTCTTTCTCTTGAAAGTCCTCCTGGTCCCAATGCTGACAATCTTCTCTTATGTGTAAGTTCTGATAATGGATTTGTTTGATCCATGAACTGTGAAAGCTGCGAACTTCCAAAAAATTCTTTTATAGAAGCTGCCACTGGCCTTATATTAATCAGCGCTTGTGGAGTTATAGATTCCTGATCTTGAATAGTCATTCTTTCTTTTACAACTCTTTCCATTCTAGAAAGACCTATTCTAAATTGATTTTGTAATAGTTCTCCTACAGACCTTAACCTTCTATTCCCTAGATGGTCTATATCATCTGTATATCCTATTCCATAAGGCAATCCTAACTCATAACTTATAGTTGCATAGATATCATCTCTTATTATATGCTTAGGAATCAATCTATGAATGTTTTTTCTTATTTGATCCTTTATACTAGATTCTTCAGTATAATTATCTAGTATTTCTTTTAAAGTCGGATAATGTACTAATTCTTTAATATTTAAATCATCTATGTTAAACTCTATAAGCTTATGTATATCTACAAAATGATTTCCTATTACTCTAACAACCTTGTCATCTACATGAATATCAACCCTGTTTACTCCAGAATTTTGTATCTCTAAAGCTTTTTCTCTCTCGATTTTTTCACCCTTCTGTACTAGGATTTCTCCTGTAATAGGATTTATTACATCTTCGGCAGCAACCTGGTTTGCAATTCTTAAATGTAAGGATAACTTTCTGTTAAATTTATATCTACCTACTCTAGATAAATCATATCTTTTAGCATCAAAAAACAATGATTCTATCAATGATATTGCACTATCTACTGTTGGTGGTTCACCTGGTCTTAATCTTTTATATATTTCAAGTAAACCTTCTTCTTTGGTTTTTGTATTATCTTTTTCTATAGTAGCCTTCAATCTCTCGTCTTCACCAAAATAATCTAATATCTCAGCATCCGTTCCAAAGCCCATTGATCTAGCTAAAATAGAAATAGGCAATTTTCTTGTTTTGTCTATTCTTACATATATTACGTCATTAGAATCTGTCTCATACTCAAGCCATGCACCCCTGTTTGGAATTACTGTAGCAGAAAATAACGGCTTACCAGTCTTATCAAGTGCAACATTATAGTAAACACCTGGTGACCTAACCAGCTGACTTACGATAACTCTTTCAGCTCCATTTATTATGAAAGTTCCCTGTTCGGTCATAAGAGGGAAATCTCCCATAAATACTTCCTGTTCTTTTATTTCACCAGTTTCTTTATTAATAAGTCTTACACTTACCTTTAATGGTGCCGCATAAGTAGCGTCTCTTTCCTTACATTCTTCTACGGAGTACTTTGTATTTTCCATGTCTAATTTGTAACCTATAAACTCTAGGTTAAGGTTTCCTGTATAGTCTTGAATAGGGTTAATGTCATCAAAAACCTCTTCAAGCCCCTCTTTCAAAAACCACTGATAAGAATCTAATTGAACCTCAATTAAATTTGGCATATCGCCAACTTCTTTAAGCTTAGAAAAGCTCATTCTTGTTCTTTTACCCACTTGGACAGGATGTACCATTAAAATTTCACCCCTTGCATAAAGTAAAAATAACCAAAAACACCTAGTGTTTCTGGGTTGTATGCATTGCATCATAATATTATAACCAATTTTATTTATTTAATTCAATATTTTAAAATAAATACAATATATTTATTCTATAATGTATAATCAATGCAATTTATTATATTATCATAACAATAACAAGATGTCAATACTATTATCAAAATTATATACCTTATAAAAAAAGAGGTACTTAGAAAGTACCTCTTTTGAATTATATTTAAGCAATTACTTTAATTCTACAGTTGCACCAACTTCAGCAAGCTTAGCTTTCATTGCTTCAGCTTCGTCCTTAGCTACAGCTTCCTTTAATGTCTTTGGAGCTCCGTCAACTATTTCTTTAGCTTCTTTTAAGCCTAATCCAGTTATTTCTCTAACAGCTTTTATAACCTTTATTTTTTCTGATCCTGCGTTAGCTAAAACAACATCGAATTCAGTTTTTTCTTCAGCAGCTGCAGCTCCTGCTCCAGCAACTCCTGCTACAGCAACTGGTGCAGCAGCACTTACTCCAAACTCTTCTTCACATGCCTTTACTAGTTCATTTAATTCTAAAACAGTCATTTCTTTTATAGCCTGTATGATTTCTTCTCTTGTCATTATTAAGCACCTCCAAATTTTCTCTTATTATTAAGCTTGAGTTTCCTCAGTTTCTTTCTTTTCTTTAACTGCATTTAGTAAATATGCAAAGTTTGATACTGGAGCTTTGAAGCTTCCAAGTAATTTTGCAATAAGTACTTCTCTTGGTGGTATATCAGCAAGCTGTTTAATCTTGTCAGTATCATATACTTCTCCTTGAACTAATCCACCTTTTAGTTCTAGTTTCTTATGAGTTTTAGCAAAGTCATTAAGAACTCTTGCTGGTGCAGTTGGATCTTCATATCCAAAAGCTACTGAAATTGGTCCTTGAAGAAATTCTACCATTCCTTCATAACCTAATTCTTTAGCAGCTAGAGTAGTTAAAGTGTTTTTATAAACTTTATATTCAACACCTGCTTCTCTTAACTTGCTTCTTAATTCAGTGTCTTCTTCTACTGTTAATCCCTGATATTGAGCTAAAATCACGCTCTCTGCTTTTTCTAATTTTTCTTTTATTTCTGCTACTTTAGCTTCTTTTAACTGTCTATTGTTTGCCACTGTGTGTCCACCTCCTCACAGTTTAATTTATATAAAATTAAAGGTTTCTCCCGTAGACGCGGAGAAACCAAATATAGTCATATATTGGAACCCTCGGTAGGTTGAAATTCGTTATGCTTACGCACCTACTGTCTACGGTATATTGCCTTATTCAACTTTTAAAATAATATCAAATTTTAGATTCTATGTCAATACTATTCTAAAACTTTTGTTGGATTAACTTTTATTCCAGGACCCATTGTGCTGGAAATAACTACTGATTTAACATATTGTCCTTTAGCTGCTGCTGGTTTAGCCTTAATAACAGCTTCCATTAATGTATGGAAGTTATTAACTAATTTTTCAGCACCAAAAGATCCTTTTCCCAATGGAACGTGAATTATAGCAGTTTTATCAACTCTATATTCAACTTTACCAGCTTTAATATCTGCTAAAGCCTTAGTAACATCAAATGTAACTGTACCTGATTTTGGGTTTGGCATTAATCCCTTAGGTCCTAATACTCTACCAAGTCTACCAACTACTCCCATCATGTCTGGTGTAGCAACAACTACATCAAAATCAAACCAGTTTTCCTTTTGAATTTTATCTACTAATTCTTCTGCTCCAACATAATCTGCTCCTGCTGCTTCAGCTTCTTTAGCTTTATCTCCCTTTGCGAATACTAAAACTTTTACAGTTTTACCTGTTCCGTGTGGAAGAACTACAGCTCCTCTAACCTGCTGATCTGCATGTCTTGGATCTACTCCTAGTCTTACAGCAAGTTCAATAGTTTCATCAAACTTAGCCTTAGAAGTCTTTACAACAAGTTCCATAGCTTCTGCTGCAGTGTATAGAGCATTTTTATCAACTAATTTAGCACTTTCGATATATTTCTTTCCTTTAGACATTTCATTACCTCCTTCGTGGTTTTAGCGGTTGTTACCTCCCACTTTTAAAACGTTGACTATTCTTCTATAGTTACGCCCATGCTTCTTGCTGTTCCAGCAATCATGCTCATAGCAGCTTCTACTGATGCTGCATTTAAGTCTGGCATCTTAGTTTCGGCAATTTGCTTCAACTGTTCTTTTGTAAGTTTAGCAACTTTTGTCTTATTTGGCACACCAGATCCACTTTCTATTCCAACAGCCTTTTTAATTAATACTGCTGCAGGTGGAGTCTTTAGTATAAAACTAAAAGATCTATCCTGGTAAACTGTTATTACAACTGGAATTATTAAGCCAGCTTGACTAGCTGTTTTAGCATTGAATTCCTTTGTAAATGCCATAATGTTTACACCATGTTGGCCTAATGCAGGTCCTACTGGTGGTGCTGGAGTTGCTTTCCCTGCAGGAAGTTGAAGTTTTATCATTCCTGTAACCTTTTTAGCCATAATTTACACCTCCTATAAATGTGGTATAATCGGATTTAAAATCCTCCCACTTGTAAACCTTCGCTTTTGATTAGTCTAATTTATCTATCTGATTAAAATCAAGTTCAACAGGGGTTTCCCTGCCAAACATGTTGACTAAAGCCTTAATTTTTCTTTTTTCAACATTTATCTCTTGGATAACTGCTGCAAAATCTTCTAATGGACCAGAAACAACCTTTACGGTCTCTCCAACTTGGAAATCTATATCCATTATCCTATCTACTATACCCATGGAATTAACTTCTTCATCAGTTAATGCAACAGGTTTAGATCCAGGTCCTACAAATCCTGTAACACCTCTGGTATTTCTAACTACATACCAGGAGTCATCAGTCATAACCATTTTGACAAGAACGTATCCCGGGAATACCTTTTTAAGTGTTACTTTCTTTTTTCCATCTTTAGTTATTTCTATTTGTTCTTCCATAGGAACTTGAACATCACATATCCAATCATGTAGATTTCTATTTTCAATAGTCTTCTCTAGGTTAGCTTTAACCTTATTCTCATATCCTGAATATGTGTGAACTACATACCATCTAGCTCTCTCTGCCATAATTCAAGGGACGGGAGTATTTCTCGACCCCTACCTCCTTTTTTATGTTTATTTTAATATAAACTGAGATAAATTTTTAAACACAAAATCAAATACAGTAATAGCTACTATATAGATTAGGCAAAAAGTTAACACAGTAGTGGTTGCTTTTTTTACTTCTTGTCTAGAGGCCCAGGTTATTCTCTTAAACTCAGCTTTAAATTCCTTGAAAAATTTAATTAATCCACCTTTTTTCTCAGATGCATTATTAAGTTTTTTTACCTTTTCTACAGAACTCATAATTTCACATCCCTGAAATTTAATATGCCTCTATGTATTACTTTGTTTCTTTATGAATAGTGTGTTTGCGACAGAATCTGCAGTATTTTCTCATTTCTAATCTATCTGGATCATTTTTCTTATTTTTCATTGTATCGTAATTTCTTTGCTTACATTCTGTACATGCTAAAGTAACTTTTATTCTCATCTCTACACCTCCTGGTACTCTCCTGGTACATATAAAAACGCAGGAAGATTATATTGGCTGTATTTAAGCATTACTTAAATAATTTATCATAATTGAATTTATATGTCAATGAAAATCATAAATAAAGTGACTAGTAATGTTTTACTTTTAAAAGGACCAGGTCTAGAAACCCAGTCCTAATTTTTTATTATTCTTCTATTGT